>JVVZ01000450.1:0-6600 GCA_001062585.1 Neisseria meningitidis | reverse complement strand
TACGCCCGATTTGACGATGCATTACTGTCCTATTTTGATTTTAATTGACTATAATACACGCACTGAATAATCCGGCAAAATGTGAAACTGCAATAATCCGTTGTCTTCATCGGTAAATTTATCTACCTTCACATTAACGTTACACTCTTCAAATTCATTTGTATCCGTGCTTATCATCAAAGTCAGTGGCAGCGTCATTCCCTCATGCCAGCAAGGGATGGAAACGTAACATTGTCCTCCCCCTTCCTCTGAATAAGGCCCTATATCGTTTAAAGTCCATGTCTCTCCAGCCTTATGATAAGTTATCATTACACCTTGGTCAGAATAGTTGCTTAGCATAAATGCAAACGAGCGTTCCTTATCGGTATCCACAAAAAATCATCCTTTTGATTGAAGATTTCTTTTCCCGAAGAGGCATAGATCGATAAAACCAGAAGAGCGGCGACTAAACCTACCAAGCCTAAAAACCTAAATAATTTTTTCATTTTTTTCCTTTTTGCCCGCCGCAATGCTCAGTGCGGCGCATTTTTAAATGACAACGTGGTTCGTATAGTAGCTTGAACGATGTAATGGGTAAAGCGAATGGGATAACCGGCTGATGGGTCGTCTGAATGGTTGCAGACCCGTTGGGTTTGCTTCTTTCAGACGAGCTTTGATGTGTGTTTTCTCTGATGCTATTGATTTAAAAGAAAGGTCGTCTGAAACCTTAGATTTCAGACGACCTTTCTGCATTAAACCTTTGATGTTTAGAAAATCAGCTATTTTCTAAAGTCCGGCAGTTTTTCTGCTGGTTTTATTTGGGGTTCTTCTCGATGAGGGCGACGAGTTGGTCGATGTAGCCTTGAACGAAGCTGCGCGCGGATTCGATGAGTTTGCCGTTGTCGTCAAACAAGGTGAGGGAGTTGCCGAGGAAGACTTCGGGCTGTCCGGTCAGCGGCATATTGAAGTAGGACAAGGCAAGGCGCAGGTTTTTTTGCGAACTGTAACCGCCCATTTTGCCGACGGAATGGCTGATGATGCCTGCGGGCGTGTTTTTCCAGGCGACGTCGGCGTTGGGTTTGGAGCCGATGTCTATCGCGTTTTTCAGGCAGGCGGGGACGGTGCGGTTGTTTTCGGGGGTAACGAACAATACGCCGTCGGAAGCTTTGATGGTTTCGCGGAAGGCGGTATAGCTTTCGGGCGTAGGGAAGTCGGTTTCGGCGGGGTCGTCGTAGTCGAAATTGTAGAGCGGCAAATGACCGATTTCGACGATTTGGGCATCGTAGCCTTCGGGGAACATGGGGATGACGTTTTGCGCCACTTTGCGGGCGAACGATCCTTTACGCAGGCTGCCTACTAAAATGCTGACTTTTTTTGCCATAAATTTTCTCCTGATGATGTAAAAATAATAACGATTCTTGAATTCATTTTAAAGCCGCCGGTTGATTGTCGTCAATCCTGTTGGGAACAAATTGACTATTCTGCGCAAGGCAGACCTGAGTTGGGAAATCGGTTTGGTAGCGGCTTGCCTGCCCTGCCCCAGTTTCGAGACAGTCATTTTCTAAAGTGTTGAAACGTTATCGAGGTCGTCTGAAAACCCTATCGGGCATGAATCAAGACGACAATGCTATAATCCATCCTAAAATTTTTATCTTGAAGAACACGCCATGCAAGCCGATTTCAGACGACCTGTCCTTGCCATCGACACCAGCACTTCCTACCTGTCCCTCGCGTTGCAAACCGATGGACAGATTGTTTCGTTTCATGAAGATGTCGGCACGAAACAATCCGATTTGATTCTGCCGCAGATTCGTGTTTTGTTTGAACAAGCGGGTATTGCGGCGGCGGATTTGGGTGTGATCGTCTATGCACAAGGTCCCGGCGCGTTTACCGGTTTGCGTATCGGAACAGGCGTGGCGCAAGGTTTGGCGACGCCGTTTGGTACGCCCCTCATCGGCATCCCCTGTCTGGATGCGGCGGCGTATCTGCTGCCCGGACAAAGCTGCGTACTGGCGGCGACCGACGCGCGCATGGGCGAAGTGTTTTACGCATGGTTCGACACGGGCGCGCACCGGCGGCTCGGCGATTATCAGGTCGGTAAAGCGGCTGAAATTGTCGAACCCGAAGGCCGTGCGTTTACCGGCGGCATAGGCAATGCCTTTGCCCTGAGCGATGCGCCGCCCTTTGCCGGTACGCCGAAAATGCCTGCCGCTTCCGACTATCTCAAGCTGGCACTCAGCGGGCGTTATCCTGCGTCCGATGCCGCGCACGCCGAATTGCTTTATGTCCGCAACAAAGTCGCCCTGACCGCCAAAGAGCAGGCAGAACGGAAAGCGCAGGCATGAATATCCGTCCCGCTTTTTCAGACGACTGCCCTGCCCTTGCCGCGATTGATGCGGTCGGCAACCCTTCGCCCTGGTCTGTGAAACAATTCGCCTCCGCATTGGCGCAGAGTACGGATAAACTGTGGGTCTGCGAGACCGACGGCGTCATCAGCGGCTTTATCGTGTGGCAGGATATATTGGATGAATCCGAGCTGCATTTGATTGCCACCGCCCCCGAATACCGCCGCCAAGGCATTGCCGCCGCACTTTTGGAACATTGGTTCCGCCACGCCCAAACCGCCGGTATCACGCGCCTGCTGTTGGAAGTCCGCGCCGGCAATGCTGCCGCCCAATCGCTGTATCTCAAATACGGCTTTACCGAGGTCGGCATCCGCAAACATTACTATTCCCTGCCCGAAGGCGGGCATGAAGACGCCGTATTAATGGAAAAACCATGTTAAGCAGCCGCTATCTCCACTTGCATCAGGCATTAGGCTTAGGCCCGATGTGGCTGAACCGTCACGCCAAAGTCATCCCGCCGGCAGGCGATGCACCCGTTACGCAGCCGCAGAAACCTGCTGCCGCCCAAGTTGCCGAAGCCGTCCGCACGATTTCCGCATCGGCACATCATGCCCGCATGGCGGCGATGGCGGCGGTTCAACATGAAAAAACCGCCTCCGCAACAACGCCCCCCATCCCGCCGTCTGCCGCGCCGGTTGACGCCCCCTCCCCATCCGCGCGGACACATTCTGCACCCGAAAACACCGGAAAAACTAGCGCCGAAACCGTTTCAGACGACCTCCCACGCCTGCAAACCGAAGCGCGTCCGTCCGAAGTCATCATTATTAGCATCTGTCCCGCAACCGAAGACAGCCTGCACGGACAACTCTTTCACGGCGCGGTCGGCGTCCTGCTCGACAATATGCTTGCCGCCATCCGCCTGACACCCCAACAAGCCTACAAAACCAGTTGGGTCAAAGCGGCGCCCGTTTTCAGCCCGCACCCTACTGACGAACAAATCCAAGCCGAGCTGCCCCAGCTTGCCCGAGAGCTGGCCGATACGCAGGCGAAAGCCGTGTTATTGGTGGGGCAAATCTTTGAAAAACCCGAACTTGCTCCATTGATAGACACACTCTGCGGCAACACCCCCCGCTTCATCCTTCCCCACCCTGCCCGCCTACTGCGCCAACCGCAGCTCAAAGCAAAAGCCTGGCAGGTTTTGAAACAAGTGCGGCAGATACTGAATTAAGGCACGCCGACAGCATCCCAAACAAACGCCGCACCTCATCCAACCCCTTCCCTATCCATCATGTACCTCACCCAAGAAAAACCCTACCGCCCGCTGCTGATTGCCCTGATTTTCCTGACCCTGCCTCTGGCATTGCTGCTGCACGAAATCATCACAGTCGGGCTGTTCCGCCATTCCGGACTGCTGCTGACCTTCCAAGACGGGCAGTTGCGGCAAGTAGCGGGCTGGGATGACGCCATCGTTTGGTTTATCTGTGGCGTATTCGGCTTTTTCAACCTGATTATCGCGGGCGGACTGACCAAACTCGCCTACAAAAAAATGATGCGCCGCCATTTCCGCTACGCCCTGTTTTTAAGCGGGGCGGCGGCGTGTGCGGCGGCTTTGGTCGTGATTATCTTGGAATCTTTGCTGGGCAGCGCGGCATTGGGCGGCATGCGGCAAGGCGGAATATTTCTTTACGCATTGAGCGTCTGGATATTGGCAATGCTGACGCTGCCGCGCCAACTGACCCGCGCGCCGGAACAGCCCATCATTTTCCACAAAATGAAAAGATAAGCCTGACAGCAGGGAGTCAAAGCAACGTCTTCCTTCATATTCTCCGGCAAAAAACCATAAAAAAGGGGTCGTCTGAAACTTTTCAGACGACCCCTTTACCCAAATTCATTAGTCCTTAGCGTTTGAATTCAGGCAAGATTTTTAACGTTTGCATCAATCCGCCGGCAGGCAAGCATCGGATTTTCTGCTATGATTTTTCTATCTTACTTCAAGGTCGTCTGAAAGAAAGCGCACGATGAAACCTAAACTGATTATCTTCGACTGGGACGGAACGCTGGCAGACACGACGCGCCCGATTATCCGCACCTTCCAACAAAGTTTTGCCGACTGCGGCATGCCCGTTCCCGATGACGATGCCGTCCGCGCCCTCATCGGTTACAGCCTGCCGGAAATCATCCGCCGCCTCGCCCCGCATGCCGGCGAACACATGCGCGAAGAATTGACGGAAACCTACGCCGCACACTATCTCAATCCCAACAACCAAAACATGACGCTCTTCCCCGAAGCCCTGCCCTGTCTGCACACCCTGCAAAACCAAGGCTACTGGCTCGCCGTTGCCACAGGCAAAGGCAGGATAGGACTCGACCGCTCTATCGCGCAAACCGGTACGGCCGATTTTTGGATGGCGACGACCTGCGCCAGCGAACAAGCCTCCAAACCCGCACCCGACATGGTTTTCAAACTATGCGACGAATTGGGGCTGACGCCGCAGGAAACTTTGGTTGTCGGCGATACAACCCACGACTTGGAAATGGCCGCCAACGCCAAAGCCCCCGCCGTCGCCCTCACCACAGGCGCACACTCCGCCGCCATGTTGAACACCGCCCCGCATCTTGCCATATTCGACAGCCTCTCCGAGCTGCCTGATTTCTTGGAAACGTTTGATTGGACGGGCAAGGTTTAACGCAAAGCACAAACCCTTTAACGATGCAGACAACCAAACCGTAGCGTGGGCTTCGCCCGCGAAAACTCGGTTTATGATCCGATTTAGAAACCGATTGGCTGATTTCTGATTCGGAAACCGATTGGCAGGTCCCGTGGGCAAAGCCCACGCTACACTTTTCCCGAAGCATTGCGGCGTGCTGCTGATCATCGTGCTAGGCGTACCTTTTCGGAGAAATCCTTTGTGTCGAACGAGTCAATCGCTTCTCCATCCCAATTAACGTTGATCTACCACCATAGCGTGGGCTTTGCCCACGAAAAACTCGGTTTATGGTTTGATTCAGAAACCGATTGGCAGATTTCGTGGGCAAAGCCCACGCTACACTTTGCTCGAAGCATTGCGGCGTGCTGCCGACCATCGGACTAAGCGAGTACCTATTCAGAAAAGCCCTGTATCGAATGAATCAATCGCTTCTCCATCCCAAACCCTCTCCACAATAAAAAAGATCGTCTGAAAACCTACCCCCCAAGTTTTCAGACGACCTTTTTTAGTTCACCAAGACCAACCGCTTATCCCTACCTCAACAATTCATCCGTTATCCGTTGCAAAAACTCGATGCGTTCGGGTTTGGCTTCGCCTGTTTCGGCGGCGACTTTGACGGCGCAGCCGGGTTCGGCGCGGTGGGTGCAGTTGTGGAAGCGGCATTGCCCGACAAGATGGTTCAGGTCGGGGAAGTATTGCAGCAGGTTGGCGGCTTCTAGGTGGTGCAGCCCGAATTCTTGCAAACCTGGGGAGTCGATTAATTGGGTTTCTTCGTTTAAATCGTAAAGCTGGGCGTGGGTAGTGGTGTGTTTGCCGGAGTCGAGCGCGGTGGAGATGTCGCCGGTGCGGGCAGTTTGGTTGCCCAAGAGGGCGTTGGTCAGGGTTGATTTGCCCATGCCGCTTTGTCCGAGCAGGATGTTGGTATGCCCTTGTAGGACGGGACGCAGGATGTCGGCGTTTTCCAGCGCGCGGGTTTCGATGACGGGATAACCGAGCGTTTCGTAGAATTTGAGTTTTTCGCGCCAGAGGGCGGTTTCGGGCAGGTCGGCTTTGTTCAGGATAATGACGGCTTGGATGCCCGCGGCTTCGGCGGCTAGGAGGGCGCGTTGCAGCAGGGCTTCGCTGGGCGAGGGAACGGCGGCGGTAACGATAAGGAGCTGGCTGACGTTGGCGGCGATGAGCTTGGTTTTCCAAGCGTCTTGGCGGTAGAGCAGGCTTTCGCGCGGGAGGTAGTCTTCGATGACGGCTTGTTCGGCGTTGATATTTTGGATATGCACGCGATCGCCGCAGGCGAAATCCACCCGCTTTTTGCGCGTGCTGGCTTCGTAGGTTTTGCCGTCGGGCGTGCGCACGATGTAGCGGCGGCCGTAGCTGGTGATGATTTGGGCGGTATCGGTCA
Organism: Neisseria meningitidis; assembly: GCA_001062585.1. Lineage (GTDB taxonomy): Bacteria > Pseudomonadota > Gammaproteobacteria > Burkholderiales > Neisseriaceae > Neisseria > Neisseria meningitidis_D. The sequence continues at coordinate 169 of JVVZ01000450.1, read as the reverse complement.
TGAACGGTTGGGTCGGGTGGGGTGGATAAAGGGAATGTTCGCGGCGGCGTGGCTGCCTTGCGGCGAAGAGAAAAGGTATTGTACCGAAATAGGCAGGGGTCGTCTGAAACGATTCTATAGTGGATTAACTTTAAACCAGTACGGCGTTGCCTCGCCTTGTCGTACTATC
>JVVZ01000048.1:0-1250 GCA_001062585.1 Neisseria meningitidis | reverse complement strand
TACTGTCTGCGGCTTCGTCGCCTTGTCCTGATTTAAATTTAATCCACTATATAATGAAATCAATAATGTCGTGGTTGCCATACTTTGTTGCGTGTATTATATGGGGTACAAACTTATTCGCAAGTACGCACAATTTTTATACTGTCATTCGGAGGTCAATAATGGCGGAAACAGAACCGGCACACGGCGCCTGCTGTCCGGTCGTTAATACCTTGGATATTATCGGCGGCAAGTGGAAGGTGTTGATTTTATATTATTTACACGGGGAAACCCGACGATTCAACGAGTTGCAGCGTCTGCTGGCGGGCGTTACCCAGCGGATGCTGACGTTGCAATTGCGCGAGTTGGAGCACGACGGCATTGTCCATCGCGAAGTGTATCCGCAGGTGCCGCCGAAGGTGGAGTATTCGCTGACCGCGTTCGGACGGACATTGATGCCCGTCATCGAGGCGATGCACCGCTGGGGCGAGCAATATGCCGCAGAATGCGTGAAACACAGAAAACAGCCGCAGGAGTAAGCCGTTTCAGACGACCTCTTGGTCAGGCCTTTAAAATGAAAAGTGATGCGGGCATATATTCGCAACGGGCTTTGCTTTATAATGATGACAGTCAAACATAACGACATAAGCATTTGGAATCAATAATGAAAAAAATTGTAACGGCACTTATCGCCACCATTTTGTCAGCAGGCGCAAATGCAGCGGATACTTATGGTTATCTCGCCATGTGGCAGAACCCGCAAGACAGCAATGATGCGCTGCTGATTAAAACGACTAAAGAAAATATGTCGCAAATCGAGGCAAATGCGGAATTGGAAGCGTTTTGCCGCGGGCAGGACACGCTTTTCGGCGTGCAAAACGGTGAGGCGACAGGCTGTAAATCCGTTGTTCCGCTTCATAACACCTGCATCGCCGTCGCATACCCGAAATCGGAAGGCAGGCTGACGACAAACAATGCGGTTGTGATTACTTCGCCGCGCTTTAAGAGCGTGCATCAGGTTGCGCTGAATCAGTGCATCAAGAAATACGGCTCGCAAGGTCAATGCGGCTTGGAAACGGTGTACTGTACTTCAAGCGCTTATTACGGCGGTACGGTCAAAACGTTGTTGAACCGCTTGAAATCGCAATAAACGGTGTAAAAAGGTCGTCTGAAAACCACATAACGGCTTTCAGACGACCTTTCAATTCATCTTCTATGTATAGTGGATTAACTTTAAATCAGGACAAGGCGAGGTAACGCCGTACTGGTTT
>JVVZ01000449.1:0-18679 GCA_001062585.1 Neisseria meningitidis | reverse complement strand
GTACGGCAAGGCGAGGCAACGCCGTACTGGTTTAAAGTTAATCCACTATATTATGAAACTAAAGCCGAATGTGGCGACTTTCTTATTGAATTATATCGTTTTTATTCGGTTGAGGACGTTAGCTTTGATTAAGGTGGGAGAAAGAAGCATTAAGGCTGTATGGATAATAAGGATATCGGCGTATGGCGGTATGAAGTCGGGAAAATCTGCGATATAGCATATATATAGTGTAGAATGCTGTTCAGACGACCCTTCAGACGGATTTTTCTGCAAAGTAAAAAGGTTAAGAATATTTGAATATTCGCTCCCTATTTAATCGATAACGAATTCTGGAAAAAACAATGAAAACCTTGAAATTTACCAAAATGCACGGTTTGGGCAATGATTTTATGGTGGTAAACGGTATCGGGCAGGATTTTGATCCGCTGACTGCGCCGCTTGCCGAATGGTCCGACCGTTTTAGAGGGGTGGGCTTCGATCAGTTGCTGTTGGTGGAAAAGCCTTCTTCCGATGCGGTGGATTTCCGTTATCGTATATTCAATGCGGACGGCAGAGAGGTGGAGCAGTGCGGCAACGGTGCGCGCTGTTTTGCCCGATTTGTGGCGGATAAAGGTTTGACCGATAAAAAGGAAATTTTGGTGGAAACGGCTAAGGGTGTGATTATTCCCAAGCTGTTGGATAATGGTTTGGTGACCGTGAATATGGGCAAACCGCGCTTTACGTCGTCTGAAATCCCGTTTGTACCGGTTCCTGACGAAGCAGATGATGCTTTGACGCATATGGTGATGGTCGGTTTGGAAACGGTGCAGGTCAGTTGTGTGAATATGGGCAATCCTCATGCTGTGATCGTGGTCGAGGATGTTCAGACTGCGCCCGTGGCCCATTGGGGTGAGGCGATTGAGTCGCACGAACAGTTTCCGGAACGTGTCAACGTCGGCTTTATGCAGATTGTCGATAGGGAATCTATCCGCCTGCGCGTATTTGAACGCGGCGTGGGTGAAACGCAGGCTTGCGGTACGGGGGCTTGTGCGGCTGTGGTTGCGGGCGTCCGGTTGGGGCTGTTGGCGGAAGGTGTGCCTGTGAAGGTTTCGCTGCCGGGCGGGGATTTGTTTATTACTTGGTCGCATGGTGAGGACGTTTTGATGACCGGGCCTGTTCAAACGGTTTTTGAAGGCGAGTTGCAGTATTCATGATTTGGACGAATTTGGATTTTCTCGCCGTTGTTGCTTATGGACTGGTTTTTTTTGGATTGATTTTCCGCGCTGAAATGTTCCAGTGGTTTTGGGCTTCGGTTGTTTTGTGGCTGGGCGTGTCGATTTTGGGATCGCAGCTTTTGCCGGGAATGTGGGGGATTACCCATGTTGGTCCGTTGTTTGTCCCGCATTTTTATCTGACTTTTGCCAGTGTGTTTTTCTTTGCTTTTCATTGGAAAAAGCAGGCGGATACTGATTTTTGGCAGGCGGATTTGCAGCATCCGTTTTTGAGCGTGTTTGCCGTGAGCAATGTATTGATGACTTTGGCTTTTGTGTCGATTGCCGCGATATTGTGTTTTCTGATGCCGGGCCGTTCTTTGGCTTTTACGTTTCCGGCTTTGTTGAAACTGTACGCGCTCAAGCCTGTTTATTGGTTTGTTTTGCAGTTTGTCATGATGGCGGTTTTTTATCTGCACCGCAGAAGTATTGACAAGCAGTCGCCGGCGGTGTTCAGTAAAGCGCAACTCAGACTGGGCTGGCTGATGGCTTTGGTCATGCAGACTTTAGTCACGGGGGCGATAGTCGGGGAAATCGGACTTCATTAGGACGCATCAAGCCAAACAACCAAAAGTTATAAATAAAGAAACATTCGATATTGGTTTTTCAGACGACCTGTCTTTAATATACAGGTCATATCACATCAAAATCTGGAGTAGAAAATGAAGATTGCAAACAGCATTACCGAGCTGATCGGCAACACCCCGTTGGTCAAATTAAACCGTCTGACTGAAGGTTTGAAAGCCGAAGTCGCCGTCAAACTGGAATTTTTCAATCCCGGCAGCAGCGTGAAAGACCGCATCGCCGAAGCGATGGTTGAAGCCGCCGAAAAAGCGGGCAAAATCGGTAAGGATACCGTAATTGTGGAAGCGACCAGCGGCAATACGGGTATCGGTTTGGCAATGGTGTGCGCGGCGCGCGGCTACAAGCTGGCAATCACGATGCCTGAAAGCATGAGTAAAGAACGCAAAATGCTGCTTCGTGCGTTCGGTGCGGAATTGATTTTGACACCCGCGTCCGAAGGTATGGCAGGGGCGATTGCAAAAGCACAAGCCTTGGTGGACGAACACCCCGATACTTATTTCATGCCGCGCCAATTCGATAACGAGGCGAACCCGCAAATCCACCGTGAAACGACCGCCGAAGAAATTTGGCGCGATACCGACGGTAAAGTCGATATTTTTGTGGCGGGTGTCGGTACGGGCGGTACGGTTACCGGCGTGGGCGAAGTGTTGAAAAAATACAAACCCGAAGTCAAAGTCGTTGCCGTCGAGCCCGAAGCTTCTCCGGTTTTGAGCGGTGGCGAAAAAGGTCCGCACCCGATTCAAGGTATTGGCGCCGGCTTTATCCCTACCGTGTTGAATACCAAAGTATATGACAGTGTTTCCCAAGTTCCGAACGAAGCGGCATTTGAAACCGCCCGCGCGATGGCGGAAAAAGAAGGTATTTTGGTCGGCATTTCTTCCGGTGCGGCAGTATGGAGCGCGTTGCAGCTTGCCAAACAGCCTGAAAACGAAGGCAAACTGATTGTCGTGCTGCTGCCTTCTTATGGCGAACGCTATCTTTCTACGCCTCTGTTTGCCGATTTGGCATAATAGGGTTGGGAGAAAATAAGTGATAAAAAAGACCGCTTCGGCGGTCTTTTTTGCGGTCTTGCGGCATGATGTGGCGCAAAAATGGATTTAAACCACCATATCGTGTAAAGATTGGAATGTAAGGCGAAAGTTGTTGTAATTCAGTCAACAGAAAAAGTCAGATTGATATAGAATTTGGTTATCTGGATAATCCTGATTATAATGGTAGACATGAAAAAATATATCCCCATCTTATTTGCGTTGGCGGCACTTGCCGGTTGTGAGACCATTTATGTCCCAAGCTTGCAAGAAGTGCCTGTCCGTCCGACTAATGTTAAGCCTAATGTTAAAACGACTAAGGGTGAAAAATCTGCGGCGTTCAGTTTGGCTTCTTCGCATTGGAGTGATGTTTCAAAAATCCGCGATGAGGCGACGCGTTTGAGCTATCAGGTCAGCCAAGGAAAAATGACCAAGGTTCAAGCTGCCCAATATCTGAACAAGTTCCGCATTCAACTTGTCGGCCGTAATGTCGTGGATGACAGCGTATATGAGGTTTATCTGCGTTCTGCCGTTGACAGCCAACGAGGCGAAATCAATACCGAACAATCCAAGCTGTATATCCAAAACGCCCTGCGCGGATGGCAGCAACGCTGGAAAAATATGGGTAACAAACCTTCTAACCCGGCATTTACCAACTTCCTGATGGAAGTCATGAATATGACTCCGTTGAAATAAGTTTCTCATTTCAAACAAAAGGTCGTCTGAAAATTTTCAGACGACCTTTTGTTTTGTGGATGTCGATATTTATGATGTTTTACGCAGCAGCTTCTCGGTTGCCAGTCTTGCCCGTTCTTTGATGTCTTCCGTCAGATAAGTTTTCATCTGGCTGTACACCAAAGTAATGACGGCAATGTCATCGCTGAATCCCAAAGGACCCAGCAAATCGGGAATGCTGTCGATAGGGCTGAGGAAGTAAACCAATGCACCGACGATAATCATCTTGGCGCGTCTGGGTGTGTGAGGGGAGTCCCAAAGATAATACAGCGCATACAACTGGCGTACGATGGGTTCGCCCAACCGGCCTGCAAAACGGGCGAGTTTATTGAGGAAACCTGTTTTATCCAAATTGCGCCTTCTGAATTTGGGGATAAAGTTTTCTGGATCGGAAGACTGGGTGTATTGTTTTTCTTCGGAATGTTTCATAACAAGCCTCACAGTAATTGAGTGGGAAGGGTTTGTCGTAATGCGGGCAAAGTATAAAACGGAGTAAGGCAAAGAAATGTCAGTATAGTGCAGTTTTGTGATAGGCGCTGAAGAGGTCGTCTGAAACATACCGATTGCAGGCGTTGAATGTAATGTTTTTGCAGTTCGATTTATATTCGAATTTTGTGGTTATTGGATTATAAAAATAATATTTATTTCTATTTATATATTATAAAAACAAAGATATTAAGATGGTATTGCAGGGCATGAAAGCCATATGGAGGTTGCCGAACGGCAGTTGAAGCGGTATTGGTTCAATTATTAATAGATAGTGTTTTGTTATTGGTACAGTTTATGATGTTTTTTGGTAAAATTTATTAGATTGTTTATAAATTAGACTGTTCAAAATCGGATAAAACAGGTAAATTATAGTTTATGTAACTCGATGTAATTTGAGTTATTGGTTTTGAGCTGATAAAAAAATACAGAGGAACTGGCTATGTCCGTCAAACCGCGTCCTGTCTTTTTGGAGATTCCCAATATACGGTTGCCTATACCGGGAATTGTCTCCATCTTGCACCGCATCAGCGGGGTAGGGTTATTTATAATGCTTCCCGTTTTGCTGTATCTCCTGTCCGGTACGTTGAGCCGCGAGTCGGCGTTTGAAACTTACCGTGCCATCGTTTCCAATCCTTTGGTCAAGTTGATTTTAATCGGCGTGTTATGGGCTTATCTGCACCATTTTCTCGCCGGTATCCGTTTTTTATTTTTGGATGCACACAAAGGCCTTGAGCTGAATACTGCGCGCAATACCGCCAAATTGGTGTTTGCTGCCGCTCTGGTGTTGACCGTCGTTTTGGGAGCGTTGTTATGGTAGAGCGTAAATTGACCGGTGCCCATTACGGTTTGCGCGATTGGGCGATGCAGCGTGCGACTGCGGTTATCATGTTGATCTATACCGTTGCACTTTTAGTGATTCTGTTTACCCTGCCTAAAGAATATTCGGCATGGCAGGCATTTTTCGATCAAGTTTGGGTGAAGGTATTCACTCAAGTCAGCTTTATCGCCGTATTTTTGCACGCTTGGGTGGGTATCCGCGATTTGTGGATGGACTATATCAAACCCTTCGGCGTGCGTTTGTTTTTGCAGGTTGCCACCATCGTTTGGTTGGTCGGTTGCTTGGTGTATTCAGTTAAAGTAATTTGGGGGTAAGTATGGGTTTTCCTGTTCGCAAGTTTGATGCCGTGATTGTCGGCGGTGGTGGTGCAGGTTTACGCGCAGCCCTCCAATTATCCAAGTCCGGTCTGAATTGTGCCGTTTTATCTAAAGTGTTTCCGACCCGTTCGCATACCGTAGCGGCGCAGGGCGGTATTTCCGCCTCTTTGGGTAATGTGCAGGAGGACCGTTGGGACTGGCATATGTACGATACCGTGAAAGGTTCCGACTGGCTGGGCGACCAAGATGCGATTGAGTTTATGTGTCGCGCCGCGCCTGAAGCGGTGATTGAGTTGGAACACATGGGTATGCCTTTTGACCGCGTGGAAAGCGGCAAAATTTATCAGCGTCCTTTTGGCGGTCATACTGCCGAACACGGTAAACGCGCGGTAGAACGTGCTTGCGCGGTTGCCGACCGTACCGGTCATGCGATGCTGCATACCCTGTATCAGCAAAACGTCCGTGCCAATACGCAATTCTTTGTGGAATGGACGGCGCAAGATTTGATTCGTGATGAAAACGGCGACGTCGTCGGTGTGACCGCCATGGAAATGGAAACCGGCGAAGTTTATATTTTCCACGCTAAAGCCGTGATGTTTGCTACCGGTGGCGGCGGCCGTATTTATGCGTCTTCCACCAATGCCTATATGAATACCGGCGACGGTTTGGGCATTTGCGCCCGTGCGGGTATTCCGTTGGAAGATATGGAGTTTTGGCAATTCCACCCGACCGGCGTGGCAGGTGCGGGCGTGTTGATTACCGAAGGTGTGCGCGGCGAGGGCGGTATTCTGTTGAATGCTGACGGCGAACGTTTTATGGAACGTTACGCGCCGACCGTAAAAGACTTGGCTTCGCGCGACGTAGTTTCCCGTGCAATGGCGATGGAAATCTACGAAGGTCGCGGCTGCGGCAAGAACAAAGACCATGTATTGTTGAAAATCGACCATATTGGTGCCGAAAAAATTATGGAAAAACTGCCGGGCATCCGCGAGATTTCCATTCAGTTTGCCGGTATCGACCCGATTAAAGACCCGATTCCCGTTGTGCCGACTACCCACTACATGATGGGCGGTATTCCGACCAACTATCATGGTGAAGTTGTTGTGCCGCAAGGCGACGAATATGAAGTGCCGGTGAAAGGTCTGTACGCAGCGGGTGAGTGCGCTTGTGCTTCCGTACACGGTGCGAACCGCTTGGGTACCAACTCCCTGCTTGACTTGGTGGTGTTCGGTAAAGCTGCCGGCGACAGCATGATTAAATTCATCAAAGAACAAAGCGATTGGAAACCTCTGCCTGCCGATGCGGGCGAGCTGACCCGCCAACGTATCGAACGCTTGGATAACCAAACCGGTGGCGAAAACGTTGATGCACTGCGCCGCGAGCTGCAACGCTCCGTTCAACTGCATGCCGGCGTGTTCCGTACTGATGAGATTCTGAGCAAAGGCGTTCGAGAAATCATGGCGATTGCCGAACGCGTAAAACGTACCGAAATCAAAGATAAGAGCAAAGTGTGGAATACCGCACGTATTGAGGCTTTGGAATTAGACAACCTGATTGAAGTAGCGAAAGCGACTTTGGTATCTGCCGAAGCACGTAAAGAATCGCGCGGCGCGCACGCTTCAGACGACCATCCTGAGCGTGATGACGAAAACTGGATGAAACACACGCTGTACCATTCAGATACCAATACCTTGTCCTACAAACCGGTACACACCCAGCCTTTGAGCGTGGAATACATCAAACCGGCCAAGCGCGTTTACTGATGCGTTTTCAGACGACCTCCGTATCACAAGGGGTCGTCTGAAAATCAAATACACCACCACACTGAACAGCCTGAACCCATAACATAAAACCATCAGGCGGTTTATGAGAAAAGGAACACTTCTCATGGAAAAAATGAGTTTTGAAATTTACCGTTACAATCCGGACGTTGATGCCAAACCATATATGCAACGTTACGAGTTGGAACTGGAACCTACCGACGTCAAACTTTTGGACGCGCTGGTGCGCCTGAAAGCGCAAGACGATACCCTGTCTTTCCGCCGTTCCTGCCGCGAAGGTATTTGCGGTTCGGATGGTATGAACATCAACGGCAAAAACGGCTTGGCGTGTCTGACCGATCTACGCAGCCTGAAACAGCCTGTCAAAATCCGCCCGCTGCCCGGTCTGCCTGTCATCCGCGACCTGATTGTGGACATGACCCAGTTCTTCAAACAATACCACTCCATCAAACCTTATGTCGTCAACGACAATCCGATCGATGCCGACAAAGAGCGTCTGCAAACTCAGGAAGAGCGTAAAGAGCTGGACGGCTTGTACGAATGTATTTTGTGCGCCTGCTGCTCGACTGCCTGCCCGTCGTTCTGGTGGAATCCCGACAAATTCGTCGGTCCGTCCGGTTTGCTGAATGCCTACCGCTTCATTGCCGATAGCCGCGATACCATTACCAACGAGCGTTTGGATAATTTGAACGACCCGTATCGCCTGTTCCGCTGCCATACCATCATGAACTGCGTGGACGTCTGTCCTAAACACTTGAATCCGACCCGTGCCATCGGTAAGATTAAAGAAATTATGTTGAAACGAGCCGTTTAAGAAATGATGGTTTTTGACGATATTGCCAAACGGAAAATCCGTTTTCAAACCCGCCGGGGATTATTGGAGTTAGATCTGATTTTCGGCAGGTTTATGGAAAAAGAATTCGAGCATTTGAGCGATAAAGAGCTGTCCGAGTTTTCCGAAATCCTTGAGTTTCAAGATCAGGAGCTTCTTGCCCTGATCAACGGACATTCGGCGACAGACAAGGAACACCTTATCCCCATGCTTGAAAAAATCAGACAAGCTTGACGTATTGGAAATCCGCCTGCCTTTCGGCGGATTTCTAGGATACGGAGGTCGTCTGAAAATAAAGACCGTGCTGCATAGGCAGCAACGAAAGCCCCAACCTACAAAGGAGCGATAAATATGTCCAAATCAATTAAACTCAACGTACCCAATCAAGAGGATTTAGAACTGCCCGTATTGGAAGCGAGCATCGGTCATGACGTGGTCGATATCCGCGCACTGACGAAAAACACAGGCTTATTCTCATTCGACCCCGGGTTCGTTTCAACAGCAAGCTGCGAATCCAAAATCACTTATATCGACGGCGACAAAGGTCTGCTGTATTACCGTGGTTATCCCATCGAACAACTTGCCGAAAAATCCGATTATTTGGAAGTCTGCTACCTGCTGATTTACGGCGAACTGCCGACGCCTGAGCAAAAGGCAGAATTTGACAATACCGTCCGCCGTCATACGATGGTGCATGAACAGCTGACTTGGTTCTTCCGCGGCTTCCGTCGCGATGCGCATCCGATGGCGATGATGGTCGGCGTGGTTGGTGCATTGTCTGCGTTCTATCAAGACAGTCTGGACATTACGAACCCCGAACACCGCAAAATCGCAATTTACCGTCTGATTTCCAAAATTCCGACGATTGCGGCGATGTGCTACCGCTACTCCAACGGTCTGCCGTTCAATTATCCGAGAAACAACCTCTCTTATTCCGAAAATTTCATGCACATGATGTTTGCCACACCATGTGAAGACTACAAACCCAATCCCGTATTGGCACGCGCGCTCGACCGCATCTTTATCCTACATGCCGACCACGAGCAAAACGCATCGACTTCGACCGTCCGTCTGGCAGGTTCTTCAGGTGCGAACCCGTTTGCCTGTATCGCTGCCGGTATTGCCTGTCTGTGGGGTGCGTCCCACGGCGGTGCGAACGAAGCTGTCTTGAAAATGTTGGACGAAATCGGCGATGTGTCCCGTGTTGCCGAATATATGGAAGGCGTGAAACAGCGTAAATACCGCCTGATGGGCTTCGGACACCGCGTGTACCGCAATATGGATCCACGCGCCAGCATCATGCGCGAAACCTGTTATGAAGTGCTGAAAGAATTGGGCTTGGAAGACAGTCCGAAATTCAAGCTGGCAATGGAATTGGAACAAATCGCCCTGAAAGACCCATTCTTCGTAGAGCGCAAGCTGTACCCCAACGTCGACTTCTACTCCGGTATTGTTCTGTCCGCGCTGGGCATTCCGACCGAAATGTTTACCGTCATCTTTGCCCTGTCGCGCAGCGTGGGCTGGATTTCGCACTGGCATGAAATGATCGGCGATCCTTCGCTGAAAATCGGCCGTCCGCGCCAACTTTATACCGGTTCGGAACGCCGCGATTATGTGCCGGCGGATAAACGCTGAAAATCAGTATATTAATATGTTGTCGGAACTTCATTTGAGAAAGCCGAATAGTTTTTTTAAATAAGTTTGTCTGCAGCAAACGAAACAGATACAAGTAATTTGGCTGGAAATAGGGTAGAATGAAGTGTCATTTCAAACGGCATGGATTCCGTTGAAACACATGGAATTCTACCCTTTGTTTATATTTTAAAGAAAAGAGCTCGCGTCATGATGGATGAAAAACTCAATTTTTCTTATCTGTTCGGTTCAAATGCTCCCTACATCGAGGAGTTGTATGAGAATTTCCTGGAAAACCCCAATTCGGTCGATGAAAAATGGAAGCAGTATTTCACCGACTTAAGCAAGCAGCCCGGTGCGGCGGATGTTGATATCGCCCATGCTCCGATCCGTGAATCCTTCGCCAATTTGGCAAAAACCAAATCGACAGCGGCTATTGCCGGCGGTATGGACGAAGTCATGATGAAGAAACAGGTCGGCGTACTGCGGTTGATTTCTGCTTACCGTATTCAAGGTGTGGGCGCTGCTCAGCTTGACCCGCTCAAACGTATCCCGCCACGCAACATTGAAGCCCTCGATCCCAAATTCCACGGACTGAATGATGCCGATATGGCGGTTCAGTTCAATATGGGCGAGGGCGATTTTTCCGGCCAAAGCAAACTGCCTCTGTCCCAAATCATCAGCAACCTCAAGCAAACCTACTGCGGCCACCTCGCATTGGAATACATCTACATTCCCAATACCGAAGAGCGCCGCTGGTTGCGCAATTATTTTGAGGATGTGCTGTCCACCCCGAGTTACAGTGCCGAACAGAAACGCCGCATCCTGAAAGAAATGACCGCTGCCGAGACTTTGGAGCGTTATCTGCATACCAAATATGTCGGTCAGAAACGCTTCGGCGTAGAAGGTGGCGAGAGCGTGATTGCCGGTCTGAATTACCTCATTCAAAACGCAGGTAAAGACGGCGTCGAAGAGGTCATCATCGGTATGGCACACCGAGGTCGTCTGAATGTCTTGGTCAACATCTTGGGCAAGAAACCGGGCGATTTGTTTGCCGAATTTGAAGGTCGTGCCGAAATCAAGCTGCCCAGCGGCGACGTGAAATACCACATGGGGTTCAGTTCCGACATCGCTACGCCGAACGGCCCGATGCACGTTTCTTTGGCGTTCAATCCGTCGCATTTGGAAATCGTCAATCCTGTCGTTGAAGGTTCTGCACGCGCCAAACAAAAACGTTTGGGTGAAAACGGTCGCGACAAAGTATTGCCCGTATTGATTCACGGCGACTCTGCATTTGTCGGCTTGGGCGTCAACCAAGCAACGTTCAACCTGTCCAAAACGCGCGGCTACACCACCGGCGGTACGGTTCACATCGTCATCAACAACCAAATTGGCTTCACCACTTCCGATACCCGCGACACCCGTTCGACCGTGCATTGTACCGATGTGGCGAAAATGGTTTCCGCTCCGGTCATTCATGTCAACGGCGACGATCCGGAGCGCGTTTGCTTCGCCATTCAAGCCGCGTTGGACTACCGTAAGAAATTCAACAAAGACATCGTGATTGATGTCGTCTGCTACCGCAAATGGGGTCACAACGAGGGCGACGATCCGACCCTGACCCAGCCGATGATGTACAAAAAAGTATCGCAACACCCCGGTGCGCGTGCTTTGTACACTGAGCAACTGATTGCAGAAGGCGTGGTAACGCAGGCAGAAGCCGACGGCTATATCCAAGCCTACCGCGATGCTTTGGACAAAGGCGAACATGTCGAGCAAACGACGTTGAGCAACTTCCAACGTACTCAAATCGACTGGAGCAAATACCAAGGTAAAGACTGGCGCGAAGATGTGGAAACCGGCCTGCCTGCTGCCGACATCGAGCGTCTTGCCGAGAAATTTACCGCTGTTCCCGAAGGCTTTGCACTGCATCCGACTGCCAAACGCGTGCTCGAAGCGCGCAAAGGCATGGCTGCGGGCAGTCAGCCGATTGACTGGGGTATGGCGGAAACCCTCGCATACGCCAGCCTGGTCACCAAAGGACACGGCGTGCGCATTTCTGGCGAAGATTCCGGACGCGGTACGTTCTCACACCGCCATGCCGTATTGCACGACCAAAAACGCGAAAAATGGGATGACGGCACTTATGTACCGCTGCGCAATATGGGCGAAGGCGCAGGCGAATTCCTCGTCATTGACTCCATCTTGAATGAAGAAGCGGTCATGGCGTTCGAATACGGTTTTGCCTGCTCCGCGCCCGACAAACTGACCATTTGGGAAGCGCAGTTCGGCGACTTTGCCAACGGCGCGCAAGTGACCATCGACCAATTCCTGTCGTCCGGCGAAACCAAATGGGGCCGTCTCTGCGGTCTGACCACCATCCTGCCGCACGGTTACGACGGTCAGGGCCCGGAACACTCATCCGGCCGCGTAGAACGCTGGTTGCAATTGTGTTCCGAACACAATATGCAAATCATCATGCCGTCCGAAGCGTCGCAAATGTTCCACCTGCTGCAACGCCAAGTCTTGGGTTCGTACCGCAAACCGCTGGTGATTTTCATGTCCAAACGCCTGTTGCGCTTCAAAGGCGCGATGAGTCCGCTGGAAAACTTTACCGAAGGTTCGCGCTTCCGTCCCGTCATCGGCGATACCGCCGAGCGTGGCAACAATGAAAGCGTGAAACGCGTGATTCTGTGTGCCGGACAGGTTTACTACGATTTGGAAGCAGGCCGTGCCGAGCGCAAACTGGAAAACGATGTCGCCATCGTCCGCGTCGAGCAGCTTTATCCGTTCCCATACGACGAGGTGCGTGCAGAGTTGGCGAAATATCCGAACGCGAAATCCGTGGTTTGGGCACAAGAAGAGCCGAAAAACCAAGGTGCGTTCTACCAAATCCGCCACCGCTTGGAAGACGTTATCGGCGAAAGCCAAAAACTGTCTTATGCCGGTCGTCCGAGCAGCGCATCGCCAGCCGTCGGCTATATGAGCAAACACGTCGCCCAGCTGAAACAACTGGTTGAAGACGCAATGACGCTGTAACGCAATACGGTGCGGCGTTCCGAATGAAACACTCCAGACGGAACGCCTACCAAACAAAAGAGATAACACACAACAGGTCGTCTGAAACCCAACGACCATCCGGAGACACAAAATGATTATTGATGTAAAAGTACCCATGCTGTCCGAAAGCGTATCCGAAGGCACGCTCTTGGAATGGAAGAAAAAAGTCGGCGAAGCCGTAGCGCGCGACGAAATCCTGATTGACATCGAAACCGACAAAGTGGTTTTGGAAGTACCTTCCCCACAAGCCGGTGTATTGGTTGAAATCATTGCCCAAAACGGCGAAACCGTTGCCGCCGAACAAGTATTGGCACGCATCGACACCGCAGCAACCGCTTCCGCTTCTGCTGAAGCCCCAGCCGCCGCGCCTGCACCTGAAGCCGCTCCCGCCGCTGCGCAAACCAATGCCGCCATGCCTGCTGCCGCCAAACTGGCAGCCGAAACCGGCGTGGATGTGAACGCGCTGCAAGGTTCCGGTCGTGACGGTCGCGTCTTGAAAGAAGACGTGCAAAACGCTACCGCCAAACCTGCTGCCGCACCCGCTGTCGCGTCTGTACCTGCACCTGTTCCCGCGGGTGCACGTCCGGAACAACGCGTTCCGATGAGCCGCCTACGCGCCCGTGTTGCCGAACGTCTCTTGGCTTCGCAACAAGAAAACGCGATTCTGACTACGTTCAACGAAGTCAACATGAAACCCATCATGGACTTGCGTGCGAAATACAAAGAAAAATTCGAGAAAGAACACGGCGTCAAACTCGGCTTCATGTCTTTCTTCGTCAAAGCAGCCGTTGCCGCGCTGAAAAAATATCCGGTGGTCAATGCCTCCGTTGACGGCAGCGACATCGTTTATCACGGTTACTTCGACATCGGTATCGCTATCGGCAGCCCGCGCGGTCTGGTCGTTCCGATTCTGCGAGATGCCGACCAAATGAGTATTGCCGACATCGAACAAGCCATCGTTGATTACGCCAAAAAAGCCAAAGACGGTAAAATCGCGCTGGAAGATTTGACCGGCGGTACGTTCAGTATTACCAACGGCGGTACGTTCGGTTCAATGATGTCCACCCCGATTATCAATCCGCCGCAATCCGCCATTTTGGGTATGCACGCGACCAAAGAGCGCGCAGTCGTGGAAAACGGCCAAGTTGTCGTCCGTCCGATGATGTATCTGGCACTCTCTTACGACCACCGCATCATCGACGGCCGCGAAGCCGTGCTGACTTTGGTTGCCATCAAAGACGCGCTGGAAGATCCGGCACGCCTGTTGTTGGATCTGTAAACGCCGCCAAAGGGATATAAAGCGGATAAAAACAGAGCAGTTTGAAATCGGGCTGCTTACTGGCTTTCAGACGACCTTGAAACGAAAAAGGTCGTCTGAAAACAGCAGGATGTTTGAAATCTAAGGGAGAAAGTTTGTTGCTGCCATTTTTCGTGCAGAAGCAAACGCTTGAAAATCCATAGGAGCGTATCCATGAAACCCATCTCCCTGTTTCCGCTTTTGGCTGTCGTTTCCCTGCTTGGCGCGTGTGCCGCATTCGAAGGCAAGGAATATTCCGTCAACGCTTATGATGCGCGCGGCAGAATGTTGAACAAGCGTTTTGAAATGGACAGCAACAAAGCAGGCATTCCCGTCGCCCGCAGCGTTTTGTGCAAACGTTATCCGCACGCTACCGTGCGCGTTTACAACAATTTTACCGGACAGGAAGTCAGGGAATACAGTCCGCATTCCTGCCGCCGCTGATGCGTCCGAACCAATCGGGCTGAAATTTGAATAGGTCGTGCCTGTGAGCAGGCTTCGCACTCTGAAAAAGGCAGAATAAGTTTTAATTTTGTTGAAGCCGCGTTTTCAGACGACCTCTCATGCAAAATATAGTGGATAAACTTTTGCTGAAGGTTTTCCTGCGGCAAAAATATCAAACAACAAAGGATTTTTCACATGTCTCAATACGATGTAGTAGTCATCGGCGCAGGTCCCGGCGGATACGTTGCCGCCATCCGCGCCGCCCAACTGGGTTTCAAAACCGCCTGTGTCGATGCAGGCGTCAACAAAGCAGGCGACGCGCCCGCGCTGGGCGGTACCTGCCTGAACGTCGGCTGCATTCCTTCCAAAGCCCTGTTGCAATCCAGCGAACATTTCCATGCTGCGCAGCATGATTTTGCCGAACACGGCATCAGCGTCGGCGACATCAAATTCGACGCGGCGAAAATGATTGCGCGCAAAGACGCTATCGTAACCAAGCTTACCGGCGGCGTGAAATTCCTGTTCCAAAAAAACAAAGTAACCAGCCTGTTCGGTACGGCTTCATTTGCCGGCAAAAACGGCGATGCCTACCAAATCGAAGTCGATAACAAAGGCGAAAAAACCGTTATCGAAGCCAAACACGTCATCGTAGCGACCGGCTCCGTGCCGCGTCCGCTGCCGCAGGTTGCCATCGACAATGTAAACGTTTTGGACAACGAAGGCGCATTGAACCTGACCGAAGTGCCCGCCAAACTGGGCGTTATCGGTTCGGGCGTGATTGGTTTGGAAATGGGTTCGGTGTGGAACCGCGTCGGTTCGCAGGTCACCATCCTCGAAGCCATGCCGACTTTCCTTGCCGCCGCCGACCAGCAAATCGCCAAAGAAGCCTTCAAATATTTCACCAAAGAGCAGGGCCTGAACATCGAACTGGGCGTGAAAATCGGCGACATCAAATCTGAAGGCAAAGGCGTGTCCGTTGCCTACCAAACTGCCGCAGGCGAAGCCAAAACCGAAGTCTTCGACAAACTCATCGTCGCCATCGGCCGTATTCCGAATACTAAAGGCTTGAACGCCGAAGCCGTCGGCTTGGAAAAAGACGAGCGCGGCTTTATCAAAGTGGACGGCGAATGCCGCACCAACCTGCCTAATGTCTGGGCAATCGGCGACGTGGTTCGCGGCCCGATGCTGGCGCACAAAGCCAGCGACGAAGGCGTTGCTGTTGCCGAGCGCATCGCCGGACAGAAACCGCATATCGACTTCAACAGCGTACCGTTCGTGATTTACACCGATCCCGAAATCGCTTGGGTCGGTAAAACCGAAGAGCAGCTCAAAGCCGAAGGCGTGGAATACAAAAAAGGCACTTCCGGCTTCGGCGCAAACGGTCGCGCGTTGGCAATGGGTAAAGCCAAAGGTACGGTCAAAGTGTTGGCAGATGCCAAAACCGACCGCATCTTGGGCGTACACATGATCGGTCCGGTCGTCAGCGAATTGGTTACTGAAGGCGTCACTGCGCTCGAATTCTTCGCCAGCAGCGAAGACATCGCCCGCATCATTCATGCCCATCCGACCTTGTCCGAAGTGGTTCACGAAGCCGCACTGGCCGCCGACAAACGCGCTTTGCACGGCTGATGAGGTCAAGTAAAGCATAAAAGGTCGTCTGAAACTTTTTCAGACGACCTTTTCGGAAAGATGAATGTTCGGAAGCAATGTTCCGATAGGTATAGAGAGAAAATAGAGCGTATCAGTTGCTATTGTTCCCTGACCGGAATGACGATTTAAGCAGAATCTACTATATAATCGGCGACACATTCACAGACAGCATTTGATTATGAATAAAGAAGTAATCGGTATCCTGTTTATACCGATGGGCATCATCAGCATGTGTATGGCCGCGTTGTGGCAAATGTATGTGATGATGACCGAAACTTATACGCTCAACCGCTTCAAAGACAAAGAATTGGTTTGGCGCGTGGCATTGTTGTTTATCAGTTTCAGCCTTGCCGTTTACCTGCTCTGCCCGAATTCGCGTAAAAAAGGCATCGTCTTTTTTATCCTCGGGGGCGGCGGCGCAATCATGTATCTGCTTGCGCGGATGTGGTTGCCGTTCAGCAAGTGAAACGACGATTTTCCGACCGCCGAAAGGTCGTCTGAAACGCACGGGGTTGCCATTTATGGGCAGTCTCAGGGCATTCCACTAATCTAAAGGAGAAATCCATGAATCTACACGAGTATCAGGCTAAAGAACTGCTGGCAGGCTACGGCTTGCCTGTGCAAGGCGGTATTTTGGCACACAACGGCGAGGAAGCCGCAGCCGCTTACGACAAACTGGGCGGCAAATTTGCTGTCGTCAAAGCCCAAGTCCACGCAGGCGGACGCGGTAAAGCGGGCGGCGTAAAAGTCGTCAAAAGCCGTGAAGAAGCCAAAGAAGTGGCAGAAAGCCTGATTGGCACCAATCTGGTTACTTATCAAACCGATGCCAACGGTCAGCCGGTCAACAGCGTTTTGGTTTGCGAAGACATGTATCCGGTGCAAACCGAGCTGTATTTGGGCGCGGTGGTCGACCGTTCTACCCGTCGCATTACGTTCATGGCTTCGACCGAAGGCGGTGTGGAAATCGAAAAAGTTGCCGCCGAAACCCCTGAAAAAATCTTCAAAGTAACCGTTGACCCGCTGGTCGGCCTGCAACCTTGCCAAGCGCGTGAAGTGGCGTTCCAACTGGGCTTGAAAGACAAACAAATCAACGAGTTCGTCAAACTGATGACCGGCGCGTACAAAGCGTTTGTCGAAAACGACTTCGCTCTGTTTGAAGTGAACCCGCTGGCAGTCCGCGAAAACGGCGCGCTGGCCTGCGTGGACGGCAAAATCGGTATCGACAGCAACGCGCTCTACCGCCTGCCGAAAATCGCCGAATTGCGCGACAAATCTCAAGAAAACGAACGCGAGCTGAAAGCCTCCGAATTCGACCTGAACTACGTTGCGCTGGAAGGCAACATCGGCTGTATGGTGAATGGCGCAGGTTTGGCGATGGCAACCATGGACATCATCAAACTCAAAGGCGGCCAACCTGCCAACTTCCTCGACGTAGGCGGCGGCGCGACTAAAGAGCGCGTGGTTGAAGCGTTCAAACTGATTCTCGAAGACAAATCCGTCAAAGGCGTATTGATCAACATCTTCGGCGGTATCGTCCGTTGCGACATGATTGCGGAAGCCATTGTGGCAGCCGTTAAAGAAATCAACGTTGACGTGCCTGTCGTTGTCCGTTTGGAAGGCAACAACGCCGAACTCGGCGCGAAAATCCTGAACGAATCAGGTCTGAAACTGACTTCCGCCGACGGCCTGAATGACGCAGCCGAAAAAATTGTCGCAGCCGTAAACGCCTAAGGAGAAAAGAATGAGCGTATTGATTAATAAAGACACCAAAGTATTGGTTCAAGGTTTCACCGGTAAAAACGGTACTTTCCACTCCGAACAAGCTCTGGCTTACGGCACTAAAGTCGTCGGCGGCGTTACCCCGGGCAAAGGCGGCCAAACCCACCTGAACCTGCCCGTGTTCAACACCATGAAAGAAGCCGTTAAAGAAACCGGCGCGGACGCATCCGTGATTTACGTTCCGGCTCCGTTTGTGTTGGATTCTATCGTTGAAGCCGTTGATTCCGGCGTAGGCTTGGTGGTTGTGATTACCGAAGGCGTGCCGACTCTGGACATGCTCAAAGCCAAACGCTATTTGGAAACCAACGGCAACGGCACACGTTTGGTCGGCCCTAACTGCCCGGGCGTGATTACTCCGGGCGAGTGCAAAATCGGCATTATGCCGGGCCATATCCACCAACCTGGCCGTATCGGCATCATTTCCCGTTCCGGTACATTGACTTACGAAGCCGTGGCACAAACTACCAAACTGGGCTTGGGTCAATCAACCTGTATCGGTATCGGCGGCGACCCGATTCCGGGTATGAACCAAATCGACGCGCTGAAACTCTTCCAAGAAGACCCAGATACCGACGCCATCATCATGATCGGTGAAATCGGCGGTACTGCGGAAGAAGAAGCAGCCGAATACATCCAATCCAACGTAACCAAACCTGTTGTAGGTTACATCGCAGGTGTTACCGCTCCTAAAGGCAAACGCATGGGCCACGCCGGTGCGATTATCTCCGGCGGCAAGGGTACTGCGGAAGAAAAATTTGCCGCTTTCGAAAAAGCCGGCATCGCCTACACCCGCAGCCCTGCCGAATTGGGCAGCACCATGCTGGAAGTGTTGAAAGCAAAAGGCTTGGCGTAATAACGCTTAGTCGTTTTGACTGAAAAACCGAAAGGTCGTCTGAAAACTTGGAAACAGGTTTGAACTGCACCCCAAAAGTTGGACATCCCCTCCAACTCACAAGGTGCAG
>JVVZ01000448.1:0-363 GCA_001062585.1 Neisseria meningitidis | reverse complement strand
GAGGGGGAGAAACGGGCGAAGGTGAGGTGGTAGGATTGGCGGGCAGTCATGGCGATCTGGATGATTTATGATGAAAGTTTAAACATAAATCAAAAAGGCAGGCAAGACAAATGATTAATGACAAGTGGCAGAAATGTCGTATGGATGGTTTCTGAAAGTGATGGGGAATTAGATTGGGGCTGGAAGACGACCTTTTTGTGACGATCATTCTGATTTTATGCTGTTGGGTAGGTTTGGTGGTGAGTCGCGCAAGCAGACTTATGATTTTCTAAAACAGCATAGAAAAAGGTCGTCTGAAACCCTGAAATGAGGTTTGAACTGCACCCCAAAAGTTGGACATCCCCTCCAACTCACAAGGTGCAG
>JVVZ01000447.1:0-314 GCA_001062585.1 Neisseria meningitidis | reverse complement strand
CGCGAGCGTTTTTTCAGACGACCTTTGAACCCGTCGGTAGGGTGTGTGCCGCAAAGCACGCGCGCGGTGGGTTGGGGTTGCAGGGAAAATGGAGAACGCATGCGTGCGTACCGCACACACACTACATGCAGGCTGCTACACAACCTGTTTTCCTTGCAGAACCTTTAACCCCAACAGCCACCCCGCCCTCTCCCCCGTGGGAGAGAGTTAGAGAGAGGGCAACAAGCCACAAGGCTTGTATTGGGCAGTTAGGGTGTTGAGAAAGGTTGCCGAAATTCGGAGAATGCCCTCTCCCCAGCCCTCCCCCACGGGGG
>JVVZ01000446.1:0-486 GCA_001062585.1 Neisseria meningitidis | reverse complement strand
CTATTTTGGTCTGCTCAAAGTGAGTGCGCAAAGCCATCTGAAGGCGATGTGTTTAAACCTGTTGAAAGCGGCCAACAGGCTAAGTGTGCCTGTTGCTGCCTAAAAGGCGGTCCGGATGCCTGATTATTAGGTATCTGGGGAGGATTAAGGGGGTGTTTGGGTAGAATCAGGAGTGATTGGGGCGGAAACAGCCGAAAACCTGTGTTGGGGTTTCGGTTGTCGGGAGGAGGGCTTTTTTGCAAAGGTCTCATATTGTCGATATAAGACGGCGGGTATCAAGCAAAACTAAAAACTATTTGCAGAAGGGCGGTAGCGTTATGGAGAAAGTTGGGCAAGGGTAAACTGAAGTGGAAATATCTGTGTAGAAATGGCAGCTCGTAGCTTGTTTGTATTTGAATCTACGACAGTCCAGCATATCTGCGGTTTGCCGTCTTGTATAGTGGATTAAATTTAAATCAGGACAAGGCGACGAAGCCGCAGACAGTA
>JVVZ01000445.1:0-1014 GCA_001062585.1 Neisseria meningitidis | reverse complement strand
GTCGTAGTAATAGGTCGTGCCGTTGTAGGTTTTCAGGCGGTTGTCGGGGATGGCGGAGCGGGCGTCTGGCAGGTAAAGGTCACTTATAGGGAAAGATCGTCTGAAGATTGATTTCAGACGATCTTGCGGTTTTATTGGACCTCGATCCAACTACAGTTAATAAAATCAGATGAATGTATCAGAACACTTATGTAGTTTATATTTTTCCCAATGAAAATTACTAATATCGTCTTCTGAAGCATTCACTATCTTTGACTTAATAGAATATTCCATAAATTTTTTTCTTTGTTGAGTTAAGTCATCCTCATTTTCCCAGCAACTCATACATTCATCGCAACAGAGAAATAATTTATTAGAGTCAATATTTTTTTTTATAATTAATCTACCCTGCCCATCGCATATGGGGCACTCTCTAAACCAAAAATAATCAGTGTTTATCATGATGGGTATCCTGTAATAATTTTATTGGTGCCTTTCATTACAATAATTTTGACTTTTGTAAGAATTTCTCCTGTATCTCTGTCATAGCCGATTGGCTGATTCATTTCTACGTTATATGTATCTGTATCGTTATCTGAACTGTCAGGACAACGATTCTTCTTCATTCTTTTTTTCCATGCCTTATTAACTGTTGGAACAGGTTTTTGTTTGAAGATACTTTGTTTGGGCTTGTTGGGATTAACCGAACCATGATTATCTATAACATGAGCTTGTCTGTCTCCAACTCCCTTCCAGTTCCAATTAAGACCACCAGATTGGGAAGATTTCACTAGCCCAAGAGGGTCAATCCACTCTGTGATATTCGATGCAAATTGATAGGGGTTCGCCCCGCCCAACAACCCAATCGGGTCCTGATTCACAAACCGCCCAGCATCAGGCTCATAATACCTGAAGAAGTTGTAATGCAACCCCGTCTCACGGTCGGCGTATTGGTTTTGCAGACGGAACGGCTGGTATGCACTATCCGTTACCTTGGTTTCCTCTTTCAGACGACCCCAGCCGGTGTAGTTGCCG
>JVVZ01000444.1:0-1151 GCA_001062585.1 Neisseria meningitidis | reverse complement strand
AAGGAAAAATTTGAACGTAGCAAACCGCACGTAAACGTTGGCACCATCGGTCACGTTGACCATGGTAAAACCACCCTGACTGCTGCTTTGACTACTATTTTGGCTAAAAAATTCGGCGGTGCTGCAAAAGCTTACGACCAAATCGATAACGCTCCCGAAGAAAAAGCCCGCGGTATTACCATTAATACCTCACACGTAGAATACGAAACCGAAACCCGCCACTACGCACACGTAGACTGCCCGGGACACGCCGACTACGTTAAAAACATGATTACCGGTGCCGCACAAATGGACGGCGCAATCTTGGTATGTTCCGCTGCCGACGGTCCTATGCCGCAAACCCGCGAACACATCCTGTTGGCCCGCCAAGTAGGCGTACCTTACATCATCGTGTTCATGAATAAATGCGACATGGTTGACGATGCCGAACTGCTGGAACTGGTTGAAATGGAAATCCGTGACTTGCTGTCAAGCTACGACTTCCCAGGTGACGACTGCCCGATCGTACAAGGTTCTGCACTGAAAGCCTTGGAAGGCGACGCCGCTTACGAAGAAAAAATCTTCGAACTGGCTGCCGCATTGGACAGCTACATCCCGACTCCAGAGCGTGCCGTGGACAAACCGTTCCTGTTGCCTATCGAAGACGTATTCTCCATCTCCGGTCGCGGTACCGTAGTAACCGGCCGTGTAGAGCGCGGTGTTATCCACGTTGGTGACGAGATCGAAATCGTAGGTCTGAAAGAAACTCAAAAAACCACTTGTACCGGTGTTGAAATGTTCCGCAAACTGCTGGACGAAGGTCAAGCCGGTGACAACGTAGGCGTATTGCTGCGCGGTACCAAACGTGAAGAAGTGGAACGCGGTCAAGTATTGGCTAAACCGGGTACCATCACTCCGCACACCAAATTCAAAGCGGAAGTGTACGTATTGAGCAAAGAAGAGGGTGGTCGTCATACTCCGTTCTTCGCCAACTATCGTCCTCAATTCTACTTCCGTACTACCGACGTGACCGGCGCGGTTACTTTGGAAGAAGGTGTAGAAATGGTTATGCCTGGTGAGAACGTAGCCATCACTGTAGAACTGATTGCGCCTATCGCTATGGAAGAAGGTTTGCGCTTTGCGATTCGCGAAGGTGGCCGTACCGTAGGTGC
>JVVZ01000443.1:0-265 GCA_001062585.1 Neisseria meningitidis | reverse complement strand
ATGGTTAGACCTTCAAAGTTGAGTATTGTACTATTTTGTTTTTAATTGACTATACCATGGAAGCTGCATTTTCAGACGACCTTTCCATCGCTATTGCTTCACAGGTTTCAAAGTCGGCAAAACCGTATCCCAAATCGCAAGGACTTCGGCTTCGCTGCGCTTCGTCCCGTCTTTCCTTTCCGCGCCAAACTGCATCATGATGCGCGGATTACCGCCGTCGCGTTCCCAAAAGAACATATATTTGTTGCCGCCCCATTTCACCAAT
>JVVZ01000442.1:0-342 GCA_001062585.1 Neisseria meningitidis | reverse complement strand
GCTAAGGCGAGGCAACGCCGTACCGGTTTAAAGTTAATCCACTATATTTCCGCTATTTCCGTATTTTCCCTATTCCTCTCCCCCGCAAAAGAGGAAAATCGCAACCGTTTATCAGCTTATCAAATTTACCGCCAGCTTATTGCATCCTTTGGACAAGAGTTGGCCGAATCGCAATAACCCATCCAAATTTGCCGCTCTTCAAGACTGGTTTTCGCAAAAGCTCAAATGAATTTCACCAATCATCTGTTTTCAGACGACCTCAACATGGTTTCTTTGACCAGCTGCACCATAGTGGATTAACTTTAAACCGGTACGGCGTTGCCTCGCCTTAGCTCAAAGAGA
>JVVZ01000441.1:0-321 GCA_001062585.1 Neisseria meningitidis | reverse complement strand
CAGCCCTCTCCCGCCAGACGGGAGAGGGGGCAGGTTGCGGTAGATGTGGAAAAGTATGGAAGGGGATAGCGGCGGATGTGAGATGGTTGCTGTTATTTGAACTCATTAAACGAGGTCGTCTGAAACCTCATAAATCGTAATTTTCAGACGACCTCTTTGCCGTATCAGCAATTCTGTTCCTTCCCCCCCCCCGTCCGGCGGGAGAAGGTTAGGATGGGGGTGGCTTTGTGGCTTGGGAAAAATTAAATTCGTGCAGCCCATAGAGCTACCCTCTCCCCAGCCCTCTCCCGCCAGACGGGAGAGGGGGCAGGTTGCGGTAGA
>JVVZ01000440.1:0-2271 GCA_001062585.1 Neisseria meningitidis | reverse complement strand
TAGTACGGCAAGGCGAGGCAACGCCGTACTGGTTTAAAGTTAATCCACTATACTGCATTCAAACCACGTTTTCAGACGACCTTATATCGACACCGCCGCTGACACAAATCAAGCGCAGGCAAATCCCGCCTTTACCGATACGCCCCGTTCGCGGATAATTGAGAACATTCCCATTTCCGTTTCCAACCTTCACAAAGGATACATCATGGCATTTCTGAAACTGACCGAACAAAACGTGCAGGGCAAAACCATCCTCATCCGCGCCGATATGAACGTGCCGTTCAAAGACGGCAAAATCAGCGACGACACCCGTATCCGCGCCTCGCTCGCGTCCATCAAATACTGCTTGGACAACGGCGCGTCCGTTATCGTGATGACCCACTTGGGCCGCCCGACCGAAGGCGAGTTCCATCCTGAAGACGATGTCGCGCCCGTTGCCGCGCACTTGGGCGGCCTGTTGGGCAAAGACGTGAAAGTATTGAACGACTGGCGTGAAAACAAACCCGCCCTGAACGCGGGCGATGTCGTCATGCTGCAAAACGTGCGCATCAACAAGGGCGAGAAGAAAAACGATTTGGAACTGGGCAAAGCCTATGCCGCCTTGTGCGACGTGTTTGTCAACGACGCGTTCGGCACCGCCCACCGCGCCCAAGCCTCGACCGAGGCCGTCGCCCAAGCCGCGCCCGTTGCCTGCGCCGGCGTATTGATGGCGGGCGAACTTGACGCTTTGGGCAAAGCCCTGAAACAGCCTGCGCGCCCGATGGTGGCGATTGTTGCCGGCAGCAAAGTGTCCACCAAACTGACCATCCTCGAATCGCTGGCGGACAAAGTCGACCAACTCATCGTCGGCGGCGGTATCGCCAACACCTTCCTGTTGGCGGAAGGCAAAGCCATCGGCAAATCGCTGGCGGAACATGATTTGGTGGAAGAATCCAAAAAAATCATGGCGAAAATGGCGGCTAAAGGCGGCTCCGTACCGCTGCCGACCGATGTCGTCGTTGCCAAAGCCTTTGCCGCCGATGCCGAAGCGGTTGTAAAAGACATTGCCGACGTTGCCGAAGACGATATGATTTTGGACATCGGCCCGAAATCCGCCGCCGCGCTTGCCGAACTGCTCAAAGCCGCAGGTACTATCGTATGGAACGGTCCGGTCGGTGTGTTTGAGTTTGACCAGTTCGCGGGCGGCACGAAAGCCCTTGCCGAAGCCATCGCCCAAAGTAAAGCATTCTCGATTGCGGGCGGCGGCGACACGTTGGCGGCGATTGCCAAATTCGGCGTTACCGACCAAATCGGCTACATCTCCACCGGCGGCGGCGCGTTCCTCGAATTTTTGGAAGGCAAAGAGTTGCCCGCCGTAGCTGCTTTGGAAAAACGAGGCGCGTAAGCGGTTTGACGTAAAAAAGAGGTCGTCTGAAAACTCTAAAATAGGTTTTCAGACGACCTCTTTGTATGGTTGCCGCGTTTTGACGGCAAGGCAGGATATGTTTTATTTCAACAGGTTTTTCAAAGCCAAGCGCACGCCTTCGCCGACTTCCGTGCCTTTGGGGATGCCTTTGATGGCGGCTTTTGCCTCGCGTTCGTTGTAACCCAGCGCAATCAAGGTGTTGACGATGTCGTCCGTTTCGTCGGCGGCGGGTGCGGCGGCGAAAAGCCCGTCGGCAACGGCATGGGAAACCAGTTTGCCGCGCAGTTCCAAAACCATGCGTTCGGCGGTTTTTTTGCCGATGCCCGGGGCGGAGGACAGGCGTTTGATGTCTTCGTCGGCAACCGCGCGGGCAAGTTCGTCGGCGGACATGGCAGAGAGTATGCCCAGCGCGGTTTTCGCGCCGATGCCGCTGACTTTGACCAATTGGCGGAACGTCGCCCGCTCGTCGGCAGTCGCAAAGCCGAACAACAAATGCGCGTCTTCACGGACGACAAGCTGGGTGTAAAGCTGCACGGTTTCGCCCAAGGCGGGCAGGTTGTAGAAGGTCTGCATGGATACGTCGGCTTCGTAGCCGACGCCGTTGACGTCTATGACGATTTGCGGCGGGTTTTTCTCGATGAGCTTGCCGGTCAGTCTGCTGATCATGTGGATTCCGAGTGGCGTTGGCGGGGTCGTCTGAAAACGCGGTTTTGCATGATTGCGGTGTTTCAGACAGCTTTGATGGTTTGGCGGGTTAGTTTTAAAACGATACAGCGTTTCCGTATGGTTTGGTCTGCGTGTATCTGAAAGATAATAAAAAAGCTGAGTTTTTCAACTCAGCTTTTTAAATTTGGTGGGTCGTGAGC
>JVVZ01000439.1:0-3367 GCA_001062585.1 Neisseria meningitidis | reverse complement strand
GGGTCAAGCCTGCGTTGACGCGGTTGGGGTCTTCGGCAAAGCCGGAAGGGGCGACGACGCGGAGGAGGTTGTCGCCGGAGCGTGGGGGATGGCTGGTTTTGGGCTGCACGGGTTGGGCTTTCGCTGTGTTGCCGGTTTGAGTGGATGGGGTGACGGTAGTGCCGGTGCCGCAGGCTTGCAGCAGTCCGGCTCCGGCTGCGGCGGAGCAGGCGCGGAGGAAATGGCGGCGGGAGGTTTGCCAGGTCATATGGTTTCCTTTGGTTGGGTTTCAGACGACCTTTTCGGCAGGGGTCGTCTGAAAATCGGTTGATGTGCGGTATCCGATACGCCTATTGAGGTCGTCTGAACGTTACGCCAGCAGGGCTTTGACTTGTTCCGTCCAGTGGTCTGGCAGGGTCATGCCGTGTTCGCGGACGGGGGCTGCCCAAATCGGGGCGGGAAAGTTGGTATCGTTTTCAAAGCGGGCGATGACGTGCCAATGCAGATGGGGAACGACGTTGCCCAGACTGGCAAGGTTGATTTTGGCGGGATGGAACACTTGGCGCATGGCGGCTTCGACTTTATACACCATTTCCATGATTTCGGCACGTTCGGCGGCTGAAAGGTCGGTCATCTCGGCGATGTGGTCGTTCCAGATGACGCGGCAGAATGCCGGGGCTGCGGCTTCGTTGTGGACGGCGATAACGCGCAGGTTTGGGGTTTGCAGCAAAATGTCTTCGTTGTCTGCGGTGCAGATGGGGCAGGTCATGGGTTTTTCTTTCTGAGTCTGAATAGGAATCGGATGATTTCAATCAGGATTTTTAGAACGAGGTAAATGGCAGTTAGTAGTATGAATGCGTAAAACCACGGTTCAGGTATAAACCACCAAAATAAATAGGAGGGCGTGATTAAGTCGGCACACTCTTCGGCACTCTTAACGTGATCACACAAGCCAAAGCGAAAAAAATCATTGACATCATGAAAGGGCGAATAGGCGAACATAAATGCTATGGGCGTCACACAAATCAATGCAATGATGGCAATCCAAAAGAATGGTTTGAGATGTTTGAGTGCAGTCATGGATGAAATGTTATAAAAATTTTGCCGCGCCTCGGTTGGCGAGCTCGTCGGCTTTTTCGTTTTCAGGGTGTCCGGCATGGCCTTTTACCCAAGTCCAACGGACTTCGTGCTGTTGAACCAGGCTGTCGAGTTCTTTCCATAAATCATCGTTTTTAACCGGTTTTTTGGCGGCGGTTTTCCAGCCGTTTTTTTTCCAGCCGTGTATCCAGCTTTCCATACCGTTTTTGACGTATTGCGAGTCGGTGCAGATGATGACTTGGCAGCGGCGTTTTAGGGATTTCAGGCCTTCGATGACGGCGGTCAGCTCCATGCGGTTGTTGGTGGTTTCCGCTTCGCCGCCGAACAGTTCTTTTTCATGTGCGCCGTAACGCATGAACACGCCCCAGCCGCCGGCACCGGGATTGCCTTTGCATGCGCCGTCGGTGTAGAGATAGACGGGTTTGTCCATAAAATACCTTTGTGTGAAGAGCCATTATCATAACACAAGGTAGGAGGTCGTCTGAAAGCGGGGTTTGGGAATGGTTTTTTAAGTGGATGAATGGATGCCGCGCTGATTGTCGGCAATAGGAAGCAGGTCGTCTGAAACGGTTTCAGACGACCTGTTTGGCAATGGGAGCGGTGTTAACTGCCTGCGCCGACGGTGTAAACCTTACCGATGCTGTCGGGGGCTTGCAGGACGGCGGCGACGGCGGCGGCGAGTCCGTTTCGGCTCATGTAGTTTTTAGGGATGCCGTCGGGGCGGTCGGTCAGGATGTGGCGATTGTCTTCGCTGTTGTCCAAACCGCAGGGGCGGAGGATGGTCCAGTTCAAACTGCTTTGTTTGAGGTAGATTTCGGCTTCGGTTTTGGCGCGGACGGCTTCGCCGAGGGCTTGTTTGAAGGGTTCGCTCATCATGTCCCATTGTTCGCCGCAGCCCATGCTGGTAATCAGGATGAAACGGGCTTGCGGGTTGGCGGACTGGGCGGCGGCGATGATGTTGATGTTGCCCAGTGCGTCGCTGCGTATGCCTTGTTCGTTTTTGCCGCCGACGAAGCTGATGACGCTGTCGGGGCGGTATTGCGCGAACACTTTGTCGAGCGCGTCGGCATCGAGCGCGTCGGCGGTGGTCGTCTGAATGCGGTGTTCGCTAAAGAACGAGTCTTCAGGCGGCCTTCTTAATACGGCGACGGTGTCGGCAGGATGGGTGAGTGTGCGGATGAACGCGCGGCCGGACGGGCCGTTGGCACCGAAGATGAGTTGCATGGGGTCTCCTTTGTTGGATGGTTTGGGGTAGGCTGGTTGATTTTCAGACGACTTTGAATTGCTAGTTCGTGCTTTGCCCTCTCCCTAACCCTCTCCCGCGGGGAGAGGGGATGGATTGGCGGGGAAACTCCAAGTGGCAGAGAAGCCGAAAATAGTTCAGTTGTAGCGTGGGCTATGCCCGCGATTTTGCTCCAACGGTCGTCTGAAATCTGTATTTGTTTTTAATGAAACTCGCTGTATTCGTTTTAACTTCATTGATACTGCGCTTTCAGACGACCTTGTTGTGTTTGAAGCCGTGTGGTCGTGGGCATAGCCCACGCTGCTTCTTTTCGGTTTTCTTTCGCGGTAGAGCGGTGGTCGTCTGAAAATGGGCGAGGCAGGTTTTATAACAACTGCCGTAGCGTGGGCTTTGCCCGCGGAATTGACTTTCCGGTTCGTGCTTTGCCCTCTCCCTAACCCTCTCCCACGGGGAGAGGGGATGGGTTGACAGGGAAACTCCAAGTGGCGGGGAAGCCAAAATGGTTGAGTCTCGGTATCCTCAATTCCCTCTCCCCGCGGGAGAGGGCTAGGGAGAGGGCGATAAGCGTAAGCTTACTTTAGTGGCAAACGCCAATCTTGCAGGCAGCCTGTCGAATTTCATCGGATATTTACGATGCCGAGAGATGGTTTCGTTTGTGCAGGAATGCGGCAAATTCTATCGGTTTTCGGGCAGAGGTCGTCTGAAACCTGTTTAAGCTGTCTCAAACAGTTTTCTCATGGCTTCGATTTGGTGTTGTTTGAGTTCGCCTGCTTCGTCGCGGCCGACGAAGATTTTGAACATGGCGCCGCCGTTGCGGTTGATGAAGTTGAGTGAGCAGGTATCTTTGCCCATAAACGGGCGTTCTAAAAGGTAGATGGCGGCGCAGTTTTCGTAATAAATATGACCGTGTACGCCGCCGTTGGTTTCGGGGTGGTCGAAATTGTAGAAGCCGCGTCCGACTTTGCCGCCGGGCAGTTTGCCGGTTACTTCGACGATGGCGTCGGGGGTGTGGGCGATGAAGGTGACGGCTTCGTCCCAAGCGGCGAC
>JVVZ01000047.1:0-3532 GCA_001062585.1 Neisseria meningitidis | reverse complement strand
ATCTGTACTGTCTGCAGCTTCGTCGCCTTGTCCTGATTTAGTTAATCCACTATAGAAACCTTGTTTACGCCTGCTCTATCGGGCTGTCTTCTTCCTGCCGCTCTTCTTCGTGTTCCGCGCTGTTGAGCAATTTCAGCAGCTTTTCGGTTTTTTCCGAATCTTCGCTGCGGAGGATTTTGGCGGTTTCGGTTTCGAGCAGGGCGGTGTTGCTGTGCAGGATGATGTTTTTGACAGGGAGCAGGTTGTTGGGGTTCATGGAGAATCGGCGCAGCCCCATGCCCAGCAGCATCCGCGTGTAGGCGGTGTCGCCTGCCATTTCGCCACATATGGAGACGCTTTTTTCCATGCGGTTGGCGGTGCGGATGATGTGTTGCAGCATTTTGAGGACGGCGGGGTGTCCGGGCTGGTAGAGGTGGCTGACGCTGTCGTCGCCGCGGTCAACCGACAAGATGTATTGGATCAGGTCGTTGGTGCCGATGGAGATGAAGTCGGTCAGTTTCAGGATGCTGCCGACGGTCATGGCGGCGGAAGGGATTTCAATCATGCAGCCGACGCTGACGGTGCCGAAGGTTTCGCCGCGTTCGGTAAGCTGGCGTTGGGCGGTGTCGAGGTGGATAAGGCACTGGCGCACTTCGGATAGGGAGGTAATCATCGGCCACATCATGCGCACGGGGCCGTGGACGGCGGCGCGGAGAATGGCGCGCATTTGGGTGCGGAACATGACGGGTTCGGCGAGACACAGGCGGATGCCGGTGAGTCCGAGCGCGGGGTTGAGGCTGCCGTTGGGGGTGGAATTTTGACCGAACCAGCGGGGATTTTTGTCCACGCCCAAATCGACGGTGCGGATGGTGATGCTTTTGCCTTTCATTTTTTTCACAATCGCGCTGTACACTTCGTACTGCTCGTCTTCAGACGGCATGGTGTCGCGGTTGAGATAGAGGAATTCGCTGCGGAAGAGTCCGACGCCGTCTGCGCCGAAGTTGTGTAGCGCTTTGATGTCTTCGGCGGATTCGATATTGGCGAGCAGCTCGATGTTGATGCCGTCGGCGGTGGTGGCGGCGGTTTTTTTGAGCTTGTTGAGTTCGCGCTTGTGGAGGCGGTATTCGCGGGCGAGGCGGCGGTATTCGTTGAGGACGACTTCGTCCGGATCGATGATGAGGACGCCGTTGATGCCGTCGACGATGACGGTTTCGTTTTCGGTAATGAGCCTGCGGGCGTTGTGCAGCCCGATGACGGAAGGGATGTCGAGGCTGCGGCCTAAGATGGCGGTGTGGCTGGTCGGGCCGCCGACGTCGGTAACAAAGGCGGTGATGCGCTGCTCTTTAAAGAGGACGGTGTCGGCGGGTGAGAGGTCGTGGGCGATCAGGATGGTGTCTTCAAACAAGCCTTCGTTGAGGTTTAAGTCGTTGCTTTGCCCGACGAGGTTGTTGTGGATGCGGCGGACGACTTGCAGCATGTCTTGTTTGCGTTCGCGCAGGTAGTCGTCTTCGATGTTGTCGAACTGGGCGGCGAGCTTGTCGCTTTGCTGTTTCAACGCCCATTCGGCGTTGATTTTTTGTTCTTTCAAAATATCAACGGGTTCGCGCGAGAGGGTTACGTCGGTCAGCAGCATAAGGTGCAGCGAAATAAACGCGCCCAATTCGGTTGGGGCGTTTTCGGGAATCGCGCTGCGCAGTTGTTCCAACTCTTTGCGTGTGGCTTTGATGGCGGCGTCGAAACGGGCGGCTTCGGCGTCGATGAGGTCGTCTGAAACGTCGTATTGCGGCACTTCAGCCGTCCCGCGCGTAATCAGGTGGGCTTGTCCGATGGCGATGCCTTTGCCCGCGGCGACACCGTGCAGCACGATACTCATTATTCGCCCTCGCCGAAGTAGTCGTTGATTAAGTCGGTCAATGCCTTCATGGCTGCGGCTTCGTCTAAACCGTCGGTTTCCAGCTCGATGATCGTGCCTTTGGCGGCGGCGAGCATCATTAAGCCCATGATACTTTTGCCATTAACGCGGCTTCCGTTTTTCGTTACCCAGACTTCGCTTTGAAACTGAGACGCGGTTTGGGTGAATTTGCTGGAAGCGCGGGCGTGGAGTCCGAGTTTGTTGATGATTTCGATTTGTTGTTTTTGCATGTTCGGCTTTCGGGTGTGCGGGGTCGTCTGAAAACGGGTCGGTCGGGTTAGACGGCTTCGGCGTGCTGTTTGCACACCAAATCTTCCGGTTCGGCGGTGATGGCGAAAATGCCTTTGACGGCGGCTTCCCTGACCGTTTCAGTAAAGGCGGCGAGGTCTTCCGCCATGGGTGAGTATTGGGTCGCTTTAATCATCATCGGCGCGTTCAGTCCGGTCAGAATGGCGGATTTGCCCGCGCGAACCAGTCTGCGGGCGGCATTGCACGGCGTCGCGCCGAAGATGTCGGTCATAATCAATACGCCGTGGTTTTCAGGAAACTCTTGCAGCGCGGCGATGGCATTGTTGATAATGTCGTTTTGGTCTTCATCAGGCTCTACGCCGAGGATGCGGATGTTTTCCGGCATGCCCGTCGGGAAGAAATGATGGGTCAGGCTGCGGTAGGCTTCGCCTACTGCCTCGTGGGTAATGATTAAAAGGTTGATCATGATGTGTTCCCTGATGATTTTATTCGGCTGGTGTGGGCGAAAGTATCGTCCGTTCACCCGCCACATAGCACGATATGGTGGCACAAAGGTCGTCTGAAAAGGTTTTCAGACGACCTTTTTTAATCTTGTCTCAGCCTTGGTTGAGCGCGTAAATCTCGCCCAAATTGCGCCAGCAGCCCGCCGCATCCATACCGTAGCCGAAGACGTAGCGGTTGGGAACATCCATTCCGACATAATCCGCCTTGGTTGGTTTTTCCTTGTCGATCAACTTGTTGGCAAACACAGCCGCACGGCAGCTCGCCGCCCCCATTTCCAAGAGTTTGGACTGAATCGCCGACATCGTGTGTCCCTCGTCCAAAATATCGTCCAACACAACCACATGACGCCCCCGAATCTGCTCAGGGTCGGGCATCCGTTTCCAGTTGAACGCGCCGCCCGCCAGCTTGTCGCCGTAACGGGAAACATGAACATAATCAAAGTCCAACGGAAAGCGCAACAGCGGCAGCAACTGCCCCGTAAACACCACCGCCCCACCCATCACAGGCAGCAGGAGCGGATATTTGTCCCCCAAGTCGCGCGTAATCTCGTCCGCCACTTTTTGCAGCGCGGCACGGCATTGGTCTTGGTCGAACAAAAGCTCGGCATTATCAAGCATGGCTTGGGTTTCAAGGCGTTTGGTTTCTAAATCGATCATGGTAAACGGGAAAATCAGTTGGGAAAAAGGAAATTATAAACCCAAAACGGGCTGAGGTCGTCTGAAATCCCATGTACGCCTTGCCCTGTTTTACCGTTTTGTGAACTTGGAAAACCATTTTCGCAGACAAAGCCCGCGTGGCGAGCGTTGGCGGAATGCGCTGAAGCGGTTTAGTTTCAGTAGCAACTGTATTTTTCACCCCGTCGGGCAAAAATACCAAAACTCAAATCAA
>JVVZ01000438.1:0-216 GCA_001062585.1 Neisseria meningitidis | reverse complement strand
AAAGTGCTTGTTCACACAACATCACACACGGACGGTATCGGAACCGCTCAGTCTTCCTT
This sequence comes from Neisseria meningitidis, assembly GCA_001062585.1. GTDB lineage: Bacteria > Pseudomonadota > Gammaproteobacteria > Burkholderiales > Neisseriaceae > Neisseria > Neisseria meningitidis_D. The sequence continues at coordinate 157 of JVVZ01000438.1, read as the reverse complement.
TCTCTCGAGCCGCTGAGTTGCCCGCCGCCTTTTGTGTAGCTAGGCGGTAGAAATGGTCGTCTGAAACTTCTAACGACCTGAAGATCAAAATCTGATTATCCCCAAGAGGATTTACTTATCTAATGATTCAATTTTTGCCCTAAATTTCAGCTCCTGA
>JVVZ01000437.1:0-1433 GCA_001062585.1 Neisseria meningitidis | reverse complement strand
AATCAGGACAAGGCGAGGCAACGCCGTACCGGTTTAAAGTTAATCCACTATAAACATACCATTTAAAATTAAGGAATAACCATGCAATTGCAAGCATTTGACGAAGCGTCGCGCGTACGCCTGATGGAGCTGCTCGATGCCAAATCGGAACACCACAACACCATGCGCTGCGATGAGGTGCAGGCGTTTATGATGGCTTTATTGAGCGGTCCCGATGCGCTGAACCCGAATGACTGGCTGCCTGAAGTTTTGGGCGACGAATCCTTGTTTGATGCCAAAGAGCGCACCGAAATCGAGCGTTTGGTCATCGGTTTGGCAGCGGATTTGCGCATCAAACTCAGTAAAAAAATGCTGCCCGATTTGTGGTTATACGAAGATGCCGCCTCCAATCCCGATATTTATACTTGGTGCAACGCTTATCTGTATGCTTTGGATATCGTTCCGACCGATTGGTTTGAGGCGGTTGATCAGGAAGAGTTTGAAGATTTGTTCTATCCGATTATGGCTTTGGGCGGGATTTACGATGAAGAACGAAACGGCGAAATCATCCTGCACCTGACCGAAAAAGAACTCGCCCAGCTCGAATCCGAGCTGCCGCATGTGTTGCTGGATATTTATTGGTATTGGCAGGCAATCATCAACAAACCGCAAACGGTACGCCGTGAAGGCGACAAAACCGGACGCAACGACCCTTGCCCTTGCGGCAGCGGTAAGAAATACAAAGCCTGCTGTAACAAATAAGCGTTCAAAAACCAAAGGTCGTCTGAATTTTCAGACGACCTTTGGTTTTGAAGATATGGCTTAGAAAAACGAAGCCAGCCATACGGATAGGACAGTCAGCATAATGGTCAGCGCGCAGCCGATTTTGGCAACCGTACCGATGATAAAGCCGATAAACGTACCGATGCCGACTTTGCCAGCCTGCCAACTGTCTTTGCGGGCGATGAATTCGCCGCTGGCTGCGCCAATCAGAGGGCCTAACAGCAGGCCGGGGATGGCGAAGAATGCGCCCACAATGCCGCCGATAAACGCTCCCCAGACGGCGGTTTTACTCGCCCCCGTATATTTTGCCCCCAACGCGCCCGCGACATAATCCATTGCCGTGCCGAAAATGGCGACAACGGCAAGGAAAATGAGTGTGCCGGAACCGAAAACCTGATAATCACCGGCGTAGCCCAACAGCCATGCGCCGACAAACATCAAGCCCAATCCCGGCAGGGCGGGGTAAATCGTGCCAAAAATGCCGACCGCTATGGCAATCAGACCGAGGATAATCAGGATGGCAGTCATCGCTTTCTTTCAAATATGAAGTGGTATAACGGCAGTATTATGGGGATGTTTCGGCTGATTTCGATAAGGCCGGATGCAAGAAAATGAAAATTTATAGTGGATTAACTTTAAACCAGTACGGCGTTGCCTCGCCTTAGCTCAAA
>JVVZ01000436.1:0-4157 GCA_001062585.1 Neisseria meningitidis | reverse complement strand
GATAGTACGGCAAGGCGAGGCAACGCCGTACTGATTTAAAGTTAATCCACTATATTTTTGTTGATATCGTTCTTTACGGTCAAGGTCGTCTGAATATTTTCAGACGACCTTTTTGTCTGTCTTTGACGTCTAACTTGAACAACTGACACAAACCGGAATGCTGCCTTCGGGCGGCGGTTCGGCAAGGTCGGCGAACTCTGCCTGTTCGTCAAAGGGACGGGCGAGGCAGCGGCGCAGGCGTTCGATTTCGCGGTAGTCGCCGTTTCTGGCTTGGGCGATGGCTTGTTCGGCAAGGTAGTTGCGCAGGGTGTAGAGCGGGTTGGTCAGGTTCATGTGTATTGCGCGTTCGGCAGGATTGCTGTTTTCGGCGCGCAGGCGTTGGCGGTAGCGTCCGAGCCAGCGGATGAAGGCGGGCGGAACGCCGTTTTTGAAGGTCTGTTCGAGTTTGGGCGGGAGGGGTTCGCCGTGTGTATTGCTGACTTCGGACAGGTTTCTGAAAAACAGGGTGAAGTCGGTTTTTTGGTCTTGCAGGGCGGCGAAGAGGTCGGCGATAAGGCTTTCGTCGTCTCTTTTGTCTGCTTGCTGCAAACCGAGTTTGCGGCGCATTTTCTCTAAATAGGTCGTCTGAAAAACTTCTGTCCAGCCGTCGATGAGTTGCTCGAGGGTGTCGTGTGGGACGAGGGTGTCGAAGCAGGAGGCGAGGGCGGAGAAATTCCAATGGGCGACGAAGGGCTGGGCATTGTAGGCGTAGCGGCCTTGGGTGTCGGAGTGGTTGCAGACGTGGCGGCGGTCGTAATCGTCGAGGAAGCCGAAAGGGCCGTAGTCTATGGTCAGCCCCAGTGCAGACATGTTGTCGGTATTCATCACGCCGTGGCAGAAGCCGACGCTTTGCCATGCGGCGACGGTATCGGCAGTGCGGTTGCGGATTTGTTCCAACAGGGTGGCATAGGGATTGTCGGCATCTCGGCAGTCGGGGTAGTAATGCCGGATGAGGTAGTCGGCAAGTTGTTGGATTTCGGCTTCGCGGCCGGTGTAATAGAAGTATTCGAAATGGCCGAAACGCAAAAAGCTCGGGGCGATGCGGGTCAGGACGGCGGCGGTTTCGACGGTTTCCCGATAAACGGGGTCGTCGCTGCCGCACAGGGCGAGGGCGCGGGTTGTGGGGATGCCGAGACCGTGCATGACTTCGGAACAGAGATATTCGCGGATGGAGGAGCGCAAGACGGCGCGCCCGTCGGCAAAGCGGGAATAGGGCGTTTTGCCTGCACCTTTGAGCTGCCACTCTTGGCGTTGTCCTGCGGCATCGACGGAGTCGCCAATTAAGATTGCTCGTCCGTCGCCAAGGCGCGGGGTATAGACGCCGAACTGATGGCCGCTGTAAACGCCGGCAATGGGTGCGGGCGCGTATTGCGGGGCGTTGCCGCTGAGGTAGGCAAGGTTGGCGGTCGTCTGAAAATCTGTATCCAGATTCAACTCTGCCGCCAAATCGGTGTTGAAGGCGACCCAGTAGGGCGCGGTCAGCGGCTTAGGGGAAACGCGGGAATAGAAAAACGGCGAGAGTTCGGCGAACTGTTGGGTAAGCAGGGGGAGTGTGTGCATGGGATTCCTGACGGGCGCGGGAGGGTTTGTATAACGCGCGGGTATGTTTATTGTGTTTTAGAGTTGGATGCTGCCTGTTTGGTTTTCAAGCATTTTTAAAACAATGCCTGCTGCCATTGTTTCAAATAATCTGCCAGCGGTTTGGGCAAACCGTAATCCGCCAGATTTTCGGGTTTCACCCAGAAGCGGTTATCTTTTGATGCGTTTTCAGAACGGGGCAGCGTGTCTGGCGAACTGATTTGCGCTTCAAACGGCGTAATCATCAATAAACGATGCGTCAGGCGGTGGGTAAGGGCGGGTTGCTCGGAAAGGTCGTCTGAAAAAATGCCGAGCTTCTCGGCGCAATCGTATGTTTCGTCTAATTTTTCAAAACACGGCACGCAATACAGCCCGCCCCAAATGCCTTTGGCAGGACGTTTTTCCAGCAAGATTGCGCCGTCTGGGTTGCGGACAATCAGCCAGTAAAGCGGCAGGGTTTGCACTTCGGGGGCGGTTTTTTTGCGTGGCAGCTCGGCGATGCGGTTTTGCTTTTTCGCTTCGCAGATGTCCGCCATCGGGCATTGATGGCACAAGGGTTTTGTCCGTTTGCACACGGTTGCGCCCAAGTCCATCAAGCCTTGGGTGTAGGCGGGCATATCGGCGTTTTCAGACGGCAGCAGGCTTTCGGCAAGCGTCCAGAGCGAGTTTTCAAATTTTTTGTCCTGCGGATTGCCGTCGCGGGCGAATACGCGGCAGAGTACGCGTTTGACGTTGCCGTCCAAAATGGTTTCGCGGCGGTTGAAGGCGAAGGCGCAAATAGCGGCGGCGGTGCTTCTGCCGACGCCGCAGAGGGTTTCCAAGTCTTTACGCTCCGACGGAAACGTACCGCCGAATTGTTCGACGACTTGTTGCGCGGCTTTGTGCAGATTGCGTGCGCGGCTGTAATAGCCCAAACCCGCCCACAGCGACAACACTTCGTCTTGCGGCGCGGCGGCAAGCGTTTGTACGGTCGGGAATTTTTCCAAGAAACGCGGATAGTAGTCCAACACGGTGGCAACCTGCGTCTGCTGGAGCATGATTTCGGAAAGCCAAACGCAATAAGGGTTTTTGACCTGCCAAGGGAGGTGGTGGCGACCGTGTTGTTTTTGCCAGCGGATGAGCCGTTCGGAGAAGGAGGTGGGTGTGTTCATTAATATCAATCAGTGGTTTTATTTATATTGAAAACAAAATGTTATGGTATAACATTGTGAAAATAATTCTTATTGACTTATTTTTTTTAGGGGTATATAACTCATATAAAGAGACTTTATTGCAGTATTGAAATCATTTATCAACAAGCAAGGAGTATCAGCATGAAAGCAATGGTTTATCACGGCGCAAACGACATTCGTTTTGAAGAAAAACCCCGTCCGCAGATTATCGATCCGACCGACGCAGTGGTGAAAATCATCAAAACCACGATTTGCGGTACTGACTTGGGTATTTGGAAAGGCAAAAACCCCGAAGTCGCTGACGGCCGTATTCTCGGCCATGAAGGCATCGGTATTGTAGAAGAAGTCGGCGAGGCTGTAAAAAACATCAAAGTCGGCGATAAAGTCATTATTTCATGCGTCAGCAAATGCTGTACTTGCGACAACTGCAAAATCCAACTCTATTCACACTGCCGCAACGGCGGCTGGATTTTGGGCTACATGATTGACGGCACGCAAGCCGAATACGTCCGCACGCCTTATGCCGACAACAGCCTCGTTCCGCTGCCCGACAACGTCAACGAAGAAGTCGCCCTGTTGTTGAGCGACGCCTTGCCGACCGCCCACGAAATCGGCGTGCAATACGGCGATGTCAAACCTGGCGACACCGTCTTCATCGCAGGCGCAGGTCCTGTCGGCATGTCCGCCCTGTTGACCGCCCAACTGTACAGCCCTGCTGCCATCATCGTCTGCGATATGGACGAAAACCGTTTGAAACTGGCGAAAGAATTGGGCGCAACCCATACCGTCAGCCCCGCTTCCGGCGACGTATCCAAACAAGTTTTCGCGATCGTCGGCGACGACGGCGTGGATTGCGCCATCGAAGCCGTCGGCATCCCCGCTACATGGAATATGTGTCAAGACATCGTCAAACCGGGCGGTCATATCGCCGTTGTCGGCGTACACGGTCAATCCGTTGATTTCAAACTCGAAAAACTCTGGATTAAAAACCTTGCCATCACAACAGGCCTGGTTAACGCCAACACCACCGAAATGCTGATGAAGGCAATTTCCAGCAGCTCCGTCGATTACACCAAAATGCTGACCCACCGTTTCAAATTCAGCGAATTGGAAAAAGCCTACGACGTGTTCAAACACGCCGCCGAAAACCAAGCCATGAAAGTGGTGTTGGAAGCGGATTGATTTGAAACAGATTATTGAGTTTTAAAAAGATAGAGGTCGTCTGAAAACAGGTTTTCAGACGACCTGACCTTTTTGTTTATGGGGCTGATGTTTGGTTCACATGGAGCGATTTTTATAGTGGATTAAAATAATAATGAGACAAGGCGGCAACGCCCGCCGTGTACGGGTAGTACATAAGGGCGTTGG
>JVVZ01000006.1:0-2974 GCA_001062585.1 Neisseria meningitidis | reverse complement strand
AGTGAATCGGTTCCGTACTATCTGTACTGTTTGCGGCTTCGTCGCCTTGTCCTGGTTTAAAGTTAATCCACTATAAAAGGACGCATGATGCGTCCTTTTTGTCTTTGACACGTCGTCTGAAACCCGACGACGAAGAAACCGTCAATCTTCTTCCCCTTCCGGCAAACCCTTATCCTGCAAAGCAGATTCTTGGGCGGTTTCCACCAAATCGCGTTGCAGGCGTTTGGTGGTTTTGACGCCCAGCGCGCGCAGTTTTTCGGCGCGGCTGACAAGGTTGCCGCGTCCTTGCGAGAGCTGTTTGTAGGCTTGTTGGAACTGGCTTTGCGCTTGGTCGATGTTCTTGCCGACGCTTTCGAGCGTTTGGATGAAGCCGGTGAATTTGTCGTAAAGCCTGCCGCCTTCTGCCGCGATGGCGAGGGCGTTTTGGTTTTGCTGTTCGTTGCGCCAGATGTGGGCGACGGTGCGCAGGGTGGCGAGCAGCGTACTCGGGCCGACCGGCATGATGCGCTTGTCGAAACATTCTTGGAGCAGGGCGGCATCGTGTTGCAGGGCGAGCAGGTAGGCAGGTTCGACGGGGATGAACATAAACACGAAGTCCAGCGTGCGCACGCCTTCGAGGTCGGTATAGTCTTTTTGCGACAGGCTGCGGATGTGGGCGCGGATACTGGCGACGTGAGCGGCGAGTTCGCGCTCGGCGGTTGCGGCGTCGGCGGCTTGGGTGTAGCGGACGTAGGCGGTCAGCGAGACTTTGGAGTCGATGACGATTTGTTTGCCTTCGAGCAGGTTGACGAGGACGTCGAGCTGGAGGCGACGCGCGCCGTCTTCTTCTTGGCGGACGGCGGCGGCTTGGACGGTGTATTCGCGTCCTTTTTGCAGGCCGGAATGTTCCAAAACGCTTTCCAAAATCATCTCGCCCCAGTTGCCTTGGGTTTTGTTTTGCGTGCCGGTGAGCGCGTCGGTGAGGGCTTTGGCGTCGCTGTGCAGTTGGGTGTTGAGGGTTTGCAGGCGTTTGAGTTCGTTTTCGAGGGTCAGCCGTTCGCGCGCTTCTTTTTCGTAGGTTTGCTGAACCAGCTCGCTGAAGCCGTGGATGCGTTCGTTGAGCGGGGTCAGCAGTTGGCTGAGGTGGTCGCGGTTTTGCTCGGTGAAGCGGCGGCTTTTCTCTTCCAAAATGGTGTTGGCGAGGTTTTGGAACTGGTCGCCCAAGCTTTGTCGGGCTTCGGCAAGGAGCTTGAGCTTTTCGTCGGCGGCGAGGCGTTCCTGTTCGAGTTGGATGTGGAGGCGTTCGTTGCGGACGTGCAGGTTGTGCGCGTTTTCCTGAAGCTCGGCGTAATCTTGTTTCAGACGACCTGCTTCCTGTTCGCGCTCTTGAAGGTAGCCGATTTGGCGTTCGGCGGCGGCGAAGCGGTTGCCCAATTCCTGCAATTCACCCTGCAAATCTTGGACATGATAGCGCGCGTCGGCAAGCTCGGCGGCGGTTTGCGCCTGATTTTGTTCGGCAAATTCAAGATGTTGGCGGGACTCGGCAAGCGATTGCATCAGGGCAAACTGCTGCGTCTGCGCCTTATTTCGGGCGAGCAGCCAAGTGATGAGCGCGCCGGACAAAAATGCAAGCGCGGCGGTCAGGAGGAGCGGGGCATTCATAGGTCGTCTGAAAACGGAAAAAGCAAAAACGGCAATATAGCATGTTTGCAGGACAAGCTCGCTGCGCGTTTGAGTAGGATAGGGCGGAATAGCTTATAAACCGATGCCGGGCAGCGGGTTGCAGAACGCAGAACGAAGCAGTCGAACTGAATCAATTTGATTGAGGCGTGAACAGAAGCACCGAAACAGACAGCCTTTTCAGACGACACTGCCAACCCATAAACACAAACAGGTCGTCTGAAAACCTGAAAACAAGTGTTGCACGCTTCGCTGCGCCCAAACAGAGCTTTGACCGCCGACAGCTTGGAAAAACCGCTTCCTTTAGGCAAGGCAGAGCAATGCCGCAGCGTCGGATTAGAGATTTGATGAGCAATTTCACAAGAAAACAGCGGATTCAGGTTTGTCGGGCAGGGATTTTGGTTTCAGACGACCTGTTTTTGCCAAAAATAGATAGGTTATTTAAAAAAGGGCAATGGCGATTATAGCCTGAGGCTAAAAACCCAAAATCCAAGCGGAAAAGTGTTGTTTTTTATCTAATTGAAAAATAAAAGGAAAATTTAAAAATTTTCTAAAATGATGTAATTTGGCAACAAAAAATCCGAGAGCATCTATTCTAAAATAAACAATTTGTAATTGGCTTGTAACTAAGACATCGGTGTCATTCTGCAAGACATCGGTGTCATTTTCAAAACTAAAAATAATTTATCAAAATAATTACATTATAGCATTAATACCGCTATTTTCTTTACAAAAAAACTGTATAATTTATCAATTAAGGCGGTATCATGACACCTGACGATATGGCAGACACGCCGACGACGAATACAGATGTTGTTAAATAACATTTGATTAATATGTAAAAGGATTACCTGAAATGAAAAATTTATTGACCTTGGCCGCAGTCTCTTTAATCGGTATGGCCGGTGTTACCGCTTCAGCCTCTATGGTTGCCCGCAATATCGAAACCGCTGCAAAAAAATAATTTGAAAACAAACGAAATATTTTAAACGCTTCCCAAACCCCCACAAACAACCTTCCCGCCTACGGCGGAGCGGCTTTCAGCTTTCAACCGATTCCAGCATCAGATGCCGACACAAGCGCGAACCGCAGACCGCCCAGTTCGGCGGCGGGAACAAAAGAAAGAGAGATTACTATGAAAAACTTAATTAAATTGGCAGCCGCCTCCCTGATTGGCATGTCCGGTCTGACCGCTGGCGCGACGACCGCCGCCAAAAACATCGCCGAAGCCGGCAAATAATCAGCCGATCCGACGATATATTGGATTAACTAAATCAGGACAAGGCGACGAAGCCGCAGACAGTACAGATAGTAC
>JVVZ01000046.1:0-5841 GCA_001062585.1 Neisseria meningitidis | reverse complement strand
AAAAACAACGCCTGATCGACCCGTCTATCGGCGGCGTCATCCTGTTCCGCCGCAACTTCCAAAACGTCGGGCAGCTCAAAGCCCTTGTTCAAGAAATCAAAGCACTGCGCACGCCCGAACTCATCATCGCCGTCGATCACGAAGGCGGCAGGGTACAACGCTTCATCGAAGGCTTCACCCGACTGCCCGCCATGAACACTTTAGGACAGATTTGGGACACCGAAGGTGAAGCCGCCGCCAAAGAAAAAGCCGAGCAGGTCGGCTGGGTATTGGCGACGGAGCTGACCGCCTGCGGCATAGACCTCTCCTTCACGCCCGTCCTCGACCTCGACTGGGGAACATGCCCCGTCATAGGCAACCGCAGTTTCCACCGCAACGCCGACACCGTAACCCAGCTCGCCCTTGCCCTGCAAAAAGGTCTGAACCGAGGCGGCATGAAATCCTGCGGCAAACATTTCCCCGGACACGGATTCGTCGAGGGCGACAGCCATTTGGTGCAACCCGAAGACACGCGCAGCCTTGCCGAACTCGAAGCCGCCGACATGATTCCGTTCCGCGCCCTAAGCGGCGCAGGCATGGCGGCGGTCATGCCCGCCCACGTCGTTTATCCGCAAATTGACGGCAAGCCCGCCGGTTTCTCCGAAAAATGGCTCAAACAAATCCTGCGTCAAGATATTGGATTTAAAGGCGTTATATTTTCAGACGACCTCACGATGGAAGGTGCAGGCGCAGCGGGCGGCATCAAAGAACGTGCAAACGCCTCTTTCACAGCAGGCTGCGACATCGTCCTCGTCTGCAACCGTCCCGACCTCGTGGACGAACTGCGCGACGGCTTCCAAATCCCCGCCAATCCCGATTTGGCAAACCGCTGGCAATACATGGCGAACACACTGGGCAAAGAAGCCGCCCAAGCCGTGATGCAAACCCCCGCTTTCCAAGCCGCCCAAGCCATGACCGCGCAACTTGCCACGCCTAAAGACACAGCCGGCGGCGTGAAAGTCGGCGAAGCGTTTTAAAGGCGTTTGATTTAGAAAGCATGAAAGAAGGTCGTCTGAAAAGCTGAATTGGGCTTTTTCAGACGACCTTTTGTCCGTTTATAGTGGATTAACTTTAAACCAGTACGGTGTTGCCTCGCCTTGTCCTGATTTAAATTTAATCCACTATAAAAAACGAGGCAGGTTTGAAATCACATTAAGGTGCGCTTTATTGTGTGTCTGCCTTTGAAGCCGCTATAAGCAGTTCCGAACAGTAAAAAAGGTCGTCTGAAAACCTTGAATCAAGGTTTTCAGACGACCTTTCCACAGCCTAAAGTCAGGACAATGAGACTTACACAATGCCTTGCGCCAGCATCGCATCGGCGACTTTGACGAAACCGGCGATGTTCGCACCGTTGACGTAGTTGGTTTTACCGTTTTCAGTGCCGTATTTCAGGCAGGATTCGTGGATGCTTTGCATGATGTCGAACAAGCGTTGGTCGACTTCTTCGCGGCTCCAAGCCAGACGGACGGCGTTTTGGCTCATTTCCAAGCCTGAAGTTGCCACGCCGCCGGCGTTGGAGGCTTTGCCCGGCGCATACAGGATGCCCGCTTTGACGAACTGATCGACCGCGCCCAAAGTAGAAGGCATGTTCGCACCTTCGGCAACGACGTAGCAGCCGTTTGCCAGCAAGGTTTTGGCGGCTTCTTCATCCAATTCGTTTTGGGTCGCGCAGGGCAGGGCGACTTCGGCGGCAACGCCCCACGGTTTTTGGTTTTCAAAGTATTTCAAACCTTGTTCTTTGGCATAGGTGGAAACACGTTCGCGGCGGACTTCTTTCAGCTCGATAAGCGCGGCGAGTTGGTCTTCGGTCATGCCGCTGTCGGGGAAGAGGACGAAGCCGTTGGAGTCGGAAACGGTCAGCACTTTCGCGCCCAGTTGGATGGCTTTTTCGGCGGCGTATTGTGCGACGTTGCCGGAGCCGGAAATCAGCACGCGTTTGCCTTCAATCGAATCGCCGCGCGTTTGCAGCATGGATTGGGCGAAGTACACGGTGCCGTAGCCGGTCGCTTCGGGACGGATAAGGCTGCCGCCCCATTCGAGGCCTTTGCCGGTCAGGACGGAGGCAAATTCGTTGCGGATTTTTTTGTATTGACCAAAGAGGAAGCCGATTTCGCGACCGCCTACGCCGATGTCGCCCGCAGGTACGTCGGTGTTCGGGCCGATGTGGCGGTAGAGTTCGTTCATAAAGGCTTGGCAGAAACGCATCACTTCGGCGTCGGATTTGCCTTTGGGATCGAAGTCGGAGCCGCCTTTGCCGCCGCCCATAGGCAGGGTGGTCAAGGCGTTTTTGAATACTTGTTCAAAGGCGAGGAATTTCAATACGCCCAAATCGACGGTCGGGTGGAAACGCAAGCCGCCTTTGTAAGGACCGATGGCGGAGCTCATTTGAATACGGTAGCCACGGTTGACTTGGACTTGTCCTTTGTCGTCCACCCAAGTGACGCGGAACATAATGACGCGCTCAGGTTCGACGATGCGTTCAAGCAGGTTTTGTTGGGTGTATTTCGGATTTTTTGCCAAAAACGGGCCCAAGCTCATGAATACTTCTTCAACCGCTTGGTGAAACGGCTCTTGATTGGGGTTACGTTGTTTGAGGTTGGCAAACAAGGCGTTCAAATCGGTCATTTTATGCTCCCTGTGGATTAGATTGGAAAGGATGATGAATTTGTGGAAAGCAATATAAACCTAATTTTTTTGCCTGCCAAGCGGTTTTGATGAAAATTGTTGACATTATTTTTTTGAGAATTTTATTATTTGGTATATATAACCAATAAAATATAAAAATATTTTTGAAAATTCCATCATTTTAAAATAAATTGGTTATATATTCTAAGTAATTAAACTAGAAATTTGAAACGAGAGAGTGTAAAAATTCGATTCAGCGCAAATTTTCATGTGAAAACGACCAATATTGTCAACAATTTTACGAAAATTACCCTTGGAAAACAGGATTAGGAAAGAAAATAACACCTTAAACAACGAATTTTGTTTTAGATAGAAAAACGTGTTTCAGGACAATCCATAACGGATAGCAAAGGTCGTCTGAACCCTGTTTCCAGTTTTCAGACGACCTTGATTATGCTGTTAATCGACAAATTGCTATACAATACGCCCCAAATCATCTCCAACAACACACACCCTTAAAGGACACCAATGAAAGCCTACCTCGATTTAATGCGCCATGTTCTCGAAAACGGTACCGATAAATCCGACCGTACCGGTACAGGCACTCGTTCGGTGTTCGGCTATCAAATGCGCTTCGATCTGAGTCAAGGCTTCCCGCTGCTGACCACCAAAAAGCTGCACCTGCGCTCGATTATCCATGAGCTGCTTTGGTTTCTCAAAGGCGATACCAACATCAAATATTTGAAAGATAATAATGTTTCTATTTGGGACGAATGGGCGGACGAAAACGGCGACTTGGGGCCTGTGTACGGCTACCAATGGCGCAGTTGGCCTGCACCCGACGGCCGCCATATCGACCAAATTGCCAACGTCGTGGAGCAAATCAAGAAAAACCCTGATTCCCGCCGTCTGATTGTGTCGGCATGGAATCCCGCGTTGGTAGACGAAATGGCATTGCCGCCTTGTCATGCGCTGTTTCAATTTTACGTTGCCAACGGCAAATTGTCCTGCCAGCTTTACCAACGCAGCGCGGACATTTTCCTCGGTGTGCCGTTCAACATCGCCAGTTACGCGCTGTTGACCATGATGATTGCCCAAGTTTGCGGGTTGGAGGCAGGCGAATTTATCCATACTTTGGGCGATGCGCATCTGTACAGCAACCATTTCGAACAGGCAAAACTGCAATTGAGCCGCGACACCCGCACGCTGCCGGTGATGAAAATCAATCCGGAAGTCAAAGACTTGTTTGCATTTAAGTTTCAAGATTTCGAGTTGGAAGGCTACGACCCGCATCCGCACATCAAGGCCGCCGTGGCGGTGTAGGGCAGGGAATAGATAAAAGGTCGTCTGAAACTTTTTTCAGACGACCTTTTTGTTGGTTTGCTTCACACTTCGATTTTATTGGGCGTGAAAGTTTCCCATTTGTTGCAGGCGGGGCAGTGCCAGAAGAAGACTTGGGATTTGAAGTGGCAGTTGCGGCAGCGGTACATGACGCTGCGTTGGAGTTGGCGGCCGATGACGGAGCGCATCATGTCGGCGTCGGCTTTCCATGCGGGATTCATGTCGCTGATTTTCAAACCGAGCAGGCGGTATACGCCGTTGAGGTCGGGTTTTTGACGCACGAGGTCGATGGCAAGTTGGGCGGCTTCGCTTTCGCCTTTGAGCAGCAGGGCTTTTTCGTAAATGACGTTGATGAGGTCTAAATCGGGGAAAGTCTGCATGTAGCCAATGAGCCGGTTCAGCCCTTCTTCCTGTTTGCCTTGGGCGGCGTAGGCTTCGTAGAGTTTTTCGCCGACCATGCTCAGGTAGGCATGGTTTTGCTGCTCGATGGCGCCGTATGCCTCGACAGCGGCGGGGAAATTGCCCTGTTTGGTTTCGATGTCGCCCAAAATCATGTTGGCGCGGGCGCATTTTTTGTTGGCGTCCAAGGCTTTCTGGACGTTGTAACGGGCGGCGTCAAGGTTGGATTTGAACAGCGCGGTTTGGGCAAGTTCGCAATAAAACTGTGCAATTTCAAATTGGTAGGTTTGCTCGTCGTGGCTGAGGAGTTGCGCGGTTTCAATGGCTTTTTCCCAGTCGCGGTCTTGCTGGTAGATGCTGAGCAGGTGCTGACGGGCTTCGCGCGCCATGTTGCCTTCCTGCAAGCCGATGAAGATTTGTTCGGCGCGGTCAACCAAGCCTGCGCTTTGGTAGTTTTGCGCGAGTTCGAACAACACCCGCGCGCGTTTTTCGTTGACGGTATCGGGCGAGTCGAGCAGGGCTTGGTGCATATTGATGGCTTTGTCGTTTTCGCCGCGCTGACGGTAGAGTTTGCCCAAGGTTAGGTTAAGGTCGTAAGACTGCGGCTGCTGGTCGATGACTTCCGCCAGTTCGCGGGCGGCACGGCCGCTGTTGCGGTCAACCAATGCATCCAGACTTTTGTAAAAGCCGGCAGGCACGCTTTTCGCCTGTTTCAACACGGTTTTCATGTCGATACGGGCGGCAAACCAGCCCATGGCGAAGAAGACGGGCAAAAGGGTAATGGGCAGGAGGATGACCCACAATTCGTTGTCCATGTGATTCCTTTTTTAAGGCTTGGGCGTTTGTACGGGTTGTTTGGCAGGGGCAGTTGTTTGCGGTGCGGGTTGCTGCGGTACGGGGGCGGCAAGGTTTTTTTCGCTCAAATGCGCGTGTTTTTTAACTTCGGCACGCAGGCGGTTGTTTTCGCTGCGCAGCGCCAAAAGTCTGCCGAACAGGGCAAACATACCGAACACGATGCCGATAACAAATGCGCCGAAGAGGACGACAATCAGCGGTAAATCGGCTTTCTGACCGGGCAGGTAGTGGAAGGCGACGCTGTCGGTATTGATGACGGCGAGCAGTAAAAACAATAATAAAATGATGACTTTGATAATGGTGTAAATCAGTTTCATGGATGTCTCCGGCGGTATGCCTGTCGGAAAGTTTTGAAAAGGTCGTCTGAAAATTCAATAGGCGGTCGATAGGGATTCCGTTTCCGAACCCGTTTGCCGCAGATGCGGCTTAGTTTAAACGATTTGGATTGTTTCGGATAGGATGTGCGGCAGTTTTCAGACGACCTTAGGCTTCATTGTATAGTGGATTAACTTTAAACCATTACGGCGGTGCCTCGCCTTAGCTCAAAGAGAACGATTCTCTAAGGTGCTGAAGCACCAAGTG
>JVVZ01000435.1:0-3403 GCA_001062585.1 Neisseria meningitidis | reverse complement strand
AAAGGTTTGCGAACAAAAGACCAAATACAGCTTGGGACGTAAATATGTTGTCGAGGACAACTGCCAAACGGTCAAGAAAACCTATATCCGCCCCGACAAGCCGGGTTATTGCAAGGCTTATTTCGATCACGGCTGGACGACGGCGGGAGATAAAGTACGCTACGTCGGCGAAGAACGAAACGGCGGCCGTTGGGTTGATGTTCGTTAGATTATCTCGGAAGTTATTTCCTCCTGTGTTCGGGCAAGCCCTTTCCTGATGTCCGACACGCTCTTTCCCTGCGGGCAACTCCTGTCCGCAGGGCTTTTTACAGACCAAAGTCCGTTTGAAAAGCGGGTTTTGATGTGTAAAAAATCCAAACGGCCGCAAAAACGGTATTTTTTATAACGAAACGACAATCAGGAAAGGTTGGAACAAATATGCAAGAAGTAAATTTGATAGTTCAGAGTAAAGGCGGATGTGGCAAAACTTTTTGCTGCGCCTCATACGCACAATATGTGGCGGCAAAGGCTGCCAATCAGGTCGAAGTTCATTGCTACGATACCGACACGAGCAACCGTACACTGAGCCGATACAAGCCATTGAATGTCCATGTTATCAATATTCTGACACGGGACAACAACGTGGATATTCGTAATTTTGACGGACTGGTTGAGCAGTTCTTGGAAAAAAACGGTATAGGCATTGTTGATACCGGTTCCAACACTTTTATTCCACTGATGTCGTATATCGCTGAAAACAACATCGCCGAACTGCTGCGGGAATCAGGTGTGCGCCTGATTCTTCATGTGCCGATTGAAGGCGGGCAGGCGCAGGTTGACTGCATCGAAAGTTTGGGACGGATTTTGAACGACGTCGACGCTGAAGTAGTAGTTTGGCTGAACGAGTTCCACGGCGCAGTGGAGAATGCTGGCAAACCGTTCGAACAGTTCGGTGTTTACCAAAAACACAAAGACCGCATTATCGGTATTGTGCGCGTGGAAAAACGTAATCCCGACACGTACGGCAAAGACATTGAACAAATGACCAAACTGCATCTGACTTTTGACGAGGTGGATGCTACGACAGAAATGACGTTTATGCCCAAACAGCGACTCCGGAACGTGAAGCGCGATCTTTTCTCCAAACTGGAAAGCCTGCCAGTGATGGCAAATGCTTTGAATGGTGGGGACGATGGAAAATAAGCCCGCCGAAATTGTCGCTGAAGTCTTCCGGCATTCGGGGACGCGGCTGACGGAAGACGATCCTATCGTCGTCATGTTGATGATGCAGGATCAGTCTTTCCGCCAAGCCTTTGACGCATTTGCGGGGCAGCAAACGGAAGAACGGTTGGTCTTCTTGGAAGAACTTTCCGTCCGTGAAGGCAATATTACCGCTGCCGCTGCCAAGCTGGAAAAGTACCGAGAGCAACTGCTGGCAGAGCTGGCGCAGTATGCCAACGGACAGATTGCCGAGGCAGAACAAAAAATCTATGGTTCGGTATCCCAACGTATCGCCCGTGATACGGAAGAAGCCAACGAACGGCTGGTCAAAAGGCTGGAACGACTGGTCGTCTGTACTATGGCGGCAGCTCTGGCAGTGTTGCTGATAGTGGGATGGGTTATTTGGAGAGGAGGTTGATGTGGATGAGAAAAGTTACAAGACCCTGCTTGAAAAGCCGCCAGAAGGAATCGGCAGTTGGCCGTTGGTTTTAATCATCGAATTTAAAGATGCCGTTTACGAGGCAAACATTGCCCTGAGTCGTTCGAGATCTGCCAACGGCTGGCGGCAAACGTTTGCTGAAAAAGCCGAAAAAGTATGCGGTTTTTACCGACTCCAAAACGAAATAGAAAAAAGGAAGCAACAATGCTGATTGACAAAAAAAATCCCGTCAGTACGGTAAAGATACCTTCCATTGTAATTCCGGCAGAGGAAGATTATCCACATTACCGGCTGATACCGGTGCAGACGGAAGCAGGCAACGATATGTGCCTGCTTTTTTATGTCAATGAAGAATACTATCTGATGCTCGAACCGCGCATCAAACGCTATTTGGCCCTCAGAAAACTGGAACAGTTGACCGAAACTGCGCCGTTTAAAGTTTTCGAAGTGATGCGGGAGGCAGAATGAGCAAAACCTACACCGTGGAAGAGGCAGCAGAATACTGCAAATGCCACGCCGAAACCATCCGACAATATATCCGTAAAGGGATGCTAGAGGCCAGCCGACCTGGCCGCCGTTATTGTATTACCCAAGCCGCACTTGACGTTTTCCTGATGCAAAAAGAAAATGAACAGGTGCAGGCTTCGCTCGAACACAGGAGCAAAGCAAAATGCCGATCTACTTACGAAAAGGCGTTTACTACGTCGATATTAGGACAGAAAGCGGCCGCAGAATTAGACAGTCTGCTGGCACTAAAAACAAGCAGGAAGCGCAAAGGCTGCACAATAAACTGACATACGAGTTATGGCAGCACGAGCATTTTGACGAAAAACCGAAACGGCTGTGGGAGGAGGCCGCAGTCAAATGGATTGAAGAGAATGGCAGCAAGAAAAGCATCGGGAACGATTTGTGCAGATTGCGTGGTCTGCCGGAACTGCGCGGGATTTACCTGCATCACTTGACCCGTGATTTCATCATGGATACCGTCGCAAAAAAGAACTGCTCCGACAGCACGAAAAACCGTTATCTTGCGCTGATTCGCGCCATACTGAACAAAGCCGTCAAGGAATGGGGGTGGTTGGAAAGGGCTCCCCATCTGACGCTTTATCGAGAGCCTAAACGGCGGATCCGCTGGCTGACGAAAGATGAGGCAAATAGGTTGATTGCCTCCTTGCCCGACTATATGGCCGAAATGGTCATATTCAGCTTATCCACGGGGTTGCGCCAGCGCAATGTTTTGGATTTGGAATGGCAGCAAGTGGATTTGACGGGAAGAACCGCATGGATACATCCTGACGAAAGCAAATCAGGCAAGGCGATAGGTGTTGCCCTGAATGATACGGCCATAGGCGTAATATCAAGGCAGATGGGGAAGCATTCCCGATTTGTCTTTACTTATTCCAATGGACGAAAAGTTCAAAGCATCAGCTCGAGGATTTGGAAAAACGCCTTGGAAAAGGCAGGAATTTCTGATTTCCGCTGGCACGATCTTCGGCACACGTGGGCAAGTTGGCTGGTTCAGTCTGGCGTGCCGTTGTCCGCCTTACAGGAGATGGGTGGTTGGGAAAGCGTTGAGATGGTACGCCGTTACGCACATTTGTCGGCGGAACATCTTCAAGCCCATGCCGAGGTATTGGACGGAATCGGGCTATGTAAAGACACAAATTGGACACAGTGCCGACTCGAAAAAAATGCCCAGCTTACGCAAGTCATTGATTTGATTGGTGGGTCCGGTGGGGTTCGAACCCACGACCAAGGGATTAT
>JVVZ01000434.1:0-252 GCA_001062585.1 Neisseria meningitidis | reverse complement strand
TTTGCGGCGGATAAGGGTGTCGATGTGTTGAATCAGCTGCGAATCGAGCTTATAGGGTTTTCGCCGGTGCTGTTTGGTCAGCCGGCTTTGCTTCTGTGCTTTATCGGCGCTGTATTGCTGTCCTTGGATGCAGTACCGCTTGATTTCACGGCTGATGGTGCTTTTGTGGCGGTTGAGCTGTTTGGCGATTTCGGTGACGGTGCAGTGGCGGGACAGGTATTGGATATGGTATCGTTCGTCTTGGGTCAGTTG
>JVVZ01000433.1:0-5922 GCA_001062585.1 Neisseria meningitidis | reverse complement strand
AAAAACATCCAAGCCAGTACGGCGGCAAATAATGGCTCGGCCAATTCAGTTACCTGCACCTTCGCGGCACTCAAATAATCCAATGCTTTAGTTGTACAATAAAATCCTAAAATTGTCGGCAATAAAGACAGTGCCAAGAGTGGCGGAATAAAAGACCATTGCCAATGTATATCCCCAATACCTTCCAATGAAGGGATAAACAAAAAAATACTTCCAAAAAACATCAAGATCCGTGTCAAATAAATACCGCCGTTTAAGCCGAATTTTTTAATCAAAACGGAAAAACAACCGTAACCCGAGCCCGCCAGTGCGGCATTCAGAATCAACCCTAAATTTCCTTCTCCAGTCCAAGAAATCACCGCGATCCCCGATACTGCCAAACCCACACCGACGACTGAAGAAATATAAATACGTTCGTCTAATAGTATGCTGTCCAATATCAAGGCAGATACAGCAGCCGATGCCATTAATACA
The DNA here is from genome assembly GCA_001062585.1 of Neisseria meningitidis. Lineage (GTDB taxonomy): Bacteria > Pseudomonadota > Gammaproteobacteria > Burkholderiales > Neisseriaceae > Neisseria > Neisseria meningitidis_D. Next base: position 5,448 of record JVVZ01000433.1, on the reverse strand, counting down.
ACTACTACATTCGCAGCATTACCGTATTGATAAGCGGTGGTTTCAAAGAAAAACAAAGTGTAAATTCCGAAAAAAGCACAAATTGCTACTTTTAACAGCAACGGCAAGATTGCCTCTTTCTTTTTTGAAATATCCGCAATCTGTCTGGTAAAACCGGTACGGCAAAGCAAAATGCTGATAAACACAAAACCTGTCAAAGTTTTCAAAAATGCAATATGCTGAACAGACAAGCCCTGCTCCATTAATACCTTACTGAATATACCGATAGTTGCATTCAGAAGGGCTGCAGAAACTGCCAAAAATATTCCCATCAGTAAATCAGGCAGCTTCATATTTACTCCATAATACTTTGCACATAGGTGCATTATTGTTTTTAGCCTTCAGCTCAATAGGGCATATACAAACGAACCTATATAGTTACCGATAATGTAGCCGACAGTACCAATTAATAAAATTGCACCGACTAAATCGCGCCACCCTTTACTGATAGCTAAAGCTGCCGCAGTAGTCGGCCCGCCTATGTTGGCATTACAAGCCAATACAATTTCTTCAATACTAAATTTGAACAGCTTGCCGAAAACCAACGTCAGTATCAAATTCAATACCGCAATAATCAAAGTAAAAACAAAGAGTAATGGTGCTGTTTTGATAATCAACGGTATAGAGGCAGGAATACCGATTACAACAAAGAACAAATAAATACAATACGTTCCCAATTCTTGACTGCCGTCCAGTTTTTGAATGCCTTTGCGGAAAAATAAGACGGCTGCCAATGTAAATGTCGTCAACAACAGGTATTTATCGCTGATTAAATCTGCCAACATTCTTAAGGCGACACCATCAACGTCTGCAAAACGGCTTTGCAAAAAACCAGATAATGAAAATGAAACTGCCACCAACAAAATCGATGCGCCCAAAGATAAAGCTATGCTCTGCAAAGAGATCGACTTAGGTTTCCAATACTCAGCAGCCTTGTTAACACTCGGATCATGATATTCCTGCTCCAATTTATCCTGATATGGACTTCCCCAAACTTTTCTGACCCAATGTGCAGAAGAAATACCAATCAAAATAAAAAAGTAACAAGCCATCATCAAATTATCAGCAACAATGGTTGCTGCAATCACATCTTTAGCAGGGTTAAGCTTGGCCGACATGGCTGCAAAATTAACACCACCTCCTGTATAAGACGCTGAAATCATGCCAGCTACCTTATCTAACTCAGGAATATAGTCTTTCAATAGTGCAAATGAGATAAGTGTTCCAATGACTGTCCCGAGCGAACTAATAAGGAAAATAAACAGCATACGTCCACTTTCCTTAAAAAGTGCATGAAGATCTAATTGGAACAATAACAACGGAATAGCGAGCGGTACAATATAAGACCATACAGCATCAAATACTGGAGCATCCGTGGGAATAATACCCAAATTGGAAGCAATCAATGCAATCAATAATGCTAATACTGCACCAGGGACTTTCCCGGCCAAGCGGCTATTCTGCTCCATAAAAATTGCGGCAGCGGCAGCCAACATAACAAAAGCCCACAGCAACAAATGATTATCTGCTGAAATTAAAGTTTGCATTTTTCCTCCCAATTTTTATTTTCAATAATGTAATTAAGTATCCTGCCCTTCTACTGCACCAAAAATTGCGCTACTTTGCTCAGTAAAATAAGCCCAATTTTGATTGCCATAATCAAAATGCCACCATTCTGTTGGCAGATTACTAAATCCTGCCTCTTTCATCGTATGAATCAAAATCCGGCGTAAATTACGCGCAGATGAGAAATGCCTACCTTCCTTTTCTAAAGCATCGCTATAGGATAAATGTCCTGTCGCATCAAATTCACTTCCCATATTCAAACTTTTACCACTTCTTATCTCAAATAATCCAACATCAACAGATCCTCCGGTTAAATGAGGAAGAGGCATTCCTGCCCGATCCGGATCGGCTGCAAAACAGTCCAATGCCCTTTTCACTTGAACTTCATCATATTCAGGATGGCGTTTCTCAATTTCGTGCTTCATATTTTCTCGTAATGCCCTTTGCACTGCGATAGGGCGCCAGCCATCGAAAACTTCCAAGCCATACGTTTCCGGTAATAAAGAGGTAACCTGAACCAGCTTATCAGCAACACTTCTACGCAATAAAATAGTCTTTATTGCTCCCTTAATACCCTGAGAAAAATAAACAGGTAGGACACGAATGCGCCCGGTATTACCAACACTAACCAACGGCTCCCCACATTCAGAAATAGGTATTTCCTGTATTTTCTGCCAAACTAATTCTTTGGTATTTTGTACAGGAATATCCAAATAAACCCCTTTGTCACTATGCATCAAAATTTCCGTCTTAATAAAATATGCTGTTGAATTTATAAAGGCCTCTTTTTCAGACGACCTTTAAAATAAGGTCGTCTGAAAATCCTCAGCGTTCTTCAATCTCCACAAACGCCAAATCTTCAGGGCCGGTGTAGTTCGCGCTCGGACGGATGATTTTGCCGTCTTTGCGCTGTTCGAGGACGTGTGCCGCCCAGCCGGTGGAGCGCGAAATCACGAACAGCGGCGTGAACATGGCGGTCGGTACGCCGAGTTTTTGGTAGGACACGGCGGAGAACCAGTCTAAGTTCGGGAACATTTTTTTCTCTTCCCACATCACGCTCTCCAAGCGTTCGGCGATGTCGAAGAGGCGCATGTCGCCCGCTTCGCGGCTCAAACCGCGCGCCACTTCCTTAATCACGACGTTGCGCGGGTCGGAAATGGTGTAAACCGGATGGCCGAACCCGATAACAATTTCTTTGCGGGCGATGCGTTCGCGGATGTCGGCTTCGGCTTCATCGGCGTTGCGGTAGCGTTTTTGAATGTCGTAGGCGACTTCGTTCGCGCCGCCGTGTTTCGGGCCTTTGAGCGCACCGATGGCGCCGGTGATGCAGGAATACATGTCCGAACCCGTACCGGCAATCACGCGGGCGGTGAAGGTGGAGGCGTTGAACTCATGTTCCGCATACAGAATCAGCGAAACGTGCATGGCTTTCACCTGCGATTCGGTCGGGCGTTTGCCGTGCAACAGGTGCAGGAAGTGGCCGCCGATGGTGTCTTCTTTGCTTTCGACATCGATGCGTTTGCCGTTGTGCGAATATTGATACCAGTAAAGCAGGATGCTGCCGAGGCTGGCGATGAGTTTGTCCGCAATGTCGCGCGCTTCGCTTTCAGGGTGGCTTTCACGTTCGGGATGAACACAGCCGAGCATGGACACGCCGGTACGCATGACGTCCATCGGATGCGTGTGCGCAGGCAGGCTTTCCAAAACCTTAATCACGCGGATAGGCAGGCCGCGCATGGATTTGAGCTTGGCTTTGTAGGCGGCGAGTTCGAATTTGTTGGGCAGGTGGCCGTGAATCAGCAGGTAGGCGACTTCTTCAAACTCGCATTTCTGCGCCAAATCGAGGATGTCGTAACCGCGGTAGCTCAAATCGTTGCCGGTGCGGCCGACGGTACACAGCGCGGTATTGCCCGCCGCCACGCCGGAGAGGGCGACGGATTTTTTCGGTTTGAAGGTCGGGGTTTCGGTGGTTGCAGTCATGGTATTTCTCCTTTGTGTTTTATGGGTTTTGGGTTTTCAGACGACCTATTCAAGGTTGAGGGTCGTCTGAAAACGGTTTTTTACTTCTGAAACAATTTATCCAGCTTCTGCTCGAAGTCGTGATAATTCAAATGCTCGTAAAGCTCCGCGCGGGTCTGCATGGTATCGACCACCGCCGCCTGCGTGCCGTCGCGCATAATCGCCTCATAAACATTCAGCGCGGCCTTGCTCGCGGCGCGGAACGACGACAGCGGATACAGCACCAGCGACACGCCGTTGTCCGCCAGCTCGCGCTGCGTATAAAGCGGCGTCGCGCCGAATTCGGTAATGTTCGCCAACACGGGCACTTTCACCGCGTCCGCAAATTGCCGGTACATCGCCAAATCCGTCATTGCCTCAGGGAAAATCATGTCCGCGCCCGCTTCCACGCAAGCCTGCGCCCGCTCGATGGCGGCATCCAAACCTTCCACCGCCAGCGCGTCCGTCCGCGCCATAATCACAAAATTCTCATCCACGCGCGCATCCACGGCGGCTTTAATGCGGTCAACCATTTCATCTTTAGAAACAATGGCTTTGTTCGGACGATGGCCGCAACGCTTCTGCGCCACCTGATCTTCGATATGCACCGCCGCCACGCCCGCACGCTCGAAGTTGCGAATCGTGCGCGCGATATTGAACGCCCCGCCCCAGCCGACATCGATGTCCACCAGCAAAGGCGTATCCACATTGTCCGTAATCCGCCGCGCATCAATCAGCACATCTTCCATCGTGGTGATGCCCAAATCCGGAATCCCGCACGAACAGGCCGCCACGCCGCCGCCCGACAGATACACCGCCTTAAACCCGCTCTGCGTCGCCAGCCGCGCAAAATAAGCGTTCACGCAGCCGACCACGGCAAGGGGATTCGACTCCTTCACAGCTTGGCGGAAACGGGTGCCGGCAGAAAGTTGGCTCATGGTATTTCTCCTTTGTAGATTAGATTTTTTTCAGTATCGACTCAGCGGCCCGGTTTCCGCAAAACCTGAAACGAACCGTTCAAAAAGAAACAATGGTTTCAAAACCATTTTCAGACGACCTTTCAAAACCCAAATCCATCAGGCCGTCTAAAAAATCAAAATCAATAAAAACAATCAGTTAACAAATTCAATACAAACAATTCGGCTGAAGCGAAGGTATATGAAATTTTTAATAATTTTTAAATTCGGAAAGGAAATAAAGCTGGAAAGACAGAATTTTCAAAACCCAAACCGTCCGCAGAAATGCGGAAACCCCGATTCGGGCGAAGAGCCGTCAGACCGCCGCGACTGCCCAAAAGCAGACGACGACGGATGCGGCAGAGATAGAAGACAATCTATAACAAGACGGAGAAGTTTGATACAGATTCATGATAGGGTTCCTTTGTAGTGCTATGTAGTTTTTATAAGTATGGACAAATTTAAAAAATAATTTTCAGGCTGTCAAATACTTTTTCTAAAATATTTTTAAAAAATTCAATCATTAATAAACAATACTTCATAAATAAACCCAAAATCCCCGCTTCAAAACAACTAAAATCCTTATCCAATAGAGCTTGCATCTTTCCAAACCAATCAGAACAATTTTAAACAATCCATTTCAAAAACAAATATAATTAATTCATTTATCAGGAATTTTTATTCAAACAAGAAAATAAGCATCCAAATCGCCCAAACCGCCCTATTTTCCACCTACTCCCTTTTCAGACGACCCGAACCAGAACAACACTCTGATTTAAAAACAACAATAACAATATTTAAAAATGTAGTCTTATGTAGTTTTAAGTATGAAAAGGTCGTCTGAAACCCATCACCCCATGATTTCAGACGACCTCGCCCCAGCCGTAGC
>JVVZ01000432.1:0-3540 GCA_001062585.1 Neisseria meningitidis | reverse complement strand
GCACCAAGTGAATCGGTTCCGTACTATCTGTACTGTCTGCGGCTTCGTCGCCTTTTCTATATTTTCACTTAATCATCAAACCATTCATTCTTTTAATCATCAAACCATTCATTCTTTCGCCGTGTTCATCAGCCGCAGGGCTTTGAGGCGGCCGATTTCCTTTTGGTATTCCACCAAACCGATAAATGTTCCGCTTCTGTCGTAAATGCGGATGGGTTGGTCGGCAGACATGTCCTCGGTAAACTGCGGGCGCTGGCCGCATTTGAGCATGGCTACGGCGCGGTCGTTTAGTTCGATTTTTGGGAAGTGCCGCACTAAAACGTCGCAGGGCAGGAGCAGGGCGTCGCGTTCGGTTTCGTTTAATTCTGCCAAGGCTTTGAGCGTGTGGCTTTCGCGGATGGTGAAGCCGGCGGTTTCGGTGCGGCGCAGGGCGGTCAGGTGGGCGAATGTGCCGATGTGTTTGGCGATGTCTTCACTCAAGGTGCGGATGTAGGTGCCTTTACTGCAACGTACGTCGATGACGGCTTTGGGCGCGTCAAACTCGGTAATATCGATGGTGTAAATGGTGATGTCGCGCGGTTTGCGTTCGATGACGATGCCTTTGCGGGCGTATTCGTACAGCGGTTTGCCTTCGTGTTTGAGGGCGGAAAACATTGGCGGCACTTGGCGGATGTTGCCCGTCAGGGCTTGGCATGCCGTCTGAAATTCGGCTAAGGAAATATCGGCTCGGGCAGTAGCGATGATTTCGCCTTCAGCATCGCCCGTGCTGCTGGCTTCGCCGAGTTTCAGCGTGGCGGTGTAGGCTTTGTCGGCATCCAGCAGATATTGGGCGAACTTGGTCGCTTCGCCGAAGCAGACGGGCAAAAGTCCGGTTGCCAAAGGATCGAGCACGCCGGTATGTCCCGCTTTTTCGGCGTTGTAGAGGCGGCGGGCTTTTTGCAGGGCGGTGTTGCTGGAAAGTCCTTCGGGCTTGTCGAGCAGAAGGACGCCGTTGACGGGGCGTTTGGCGGGTTTGGCGGTCATAATGGGGGAGGGTAAGTGGCAGGTGTGCGGATGGGAAATGATGGCAAAAGGTCGTCTGAAAACAGGTTCGCGGTTTTACTGCGGCGTTTTCAGACGACCTTTACCTTTAATCTTCCACCGGTTTTTCCGCCGCCACTTGGTCGATGAGGCTGGAAATGCTCATGCCGCGTTCGAGCGATTCGTCGTATTTGAAGTGCAGTTCGGGCGTTTTGAAGAGTTTGATGCGTTTTGCCAATTCGCTGCGCAAGTGGCCTTTGGCGTGTTCCAAGGCTTCTTCGGTAATGTCGCGGGTGCTGTCGTCGAGGACGGTGTAGAACACGGTGGCGTGGCTGTAATCGCGGGTGACTTCGACTTCGTTGATGGTGATGAAGCCTGCGCGCGGGTCTTTCAGGCCGGTGCGGACCAGCTCGGCCAGTTCGCGCATGATTTGTTCTTTGACACGGTCTTGGCGGGCATAGCCGCGTTGCGGTTTTCTCATGGTTTTCCTTAAACGGCGGCGGCCGTTTCAACTTTGTTTTCAGACCGCCTGTGTGAAATAAGTGCGGTATTATAACGGATATACGGCAATTTGAGGCCGTCTGAAAAGGAGTTTGGCTATGCGGAAAATCAAAATAGGATTGGCGGGGTTCGGCATGTCGGCGCAGGTGTTCCATCTGCCGTTTTGGCGTGCGGATGCGCGGTTTGAAGTTGTGCGCGTGTTTGAACGCAGCGGTAACAAAGCTCAGGCAGTCTTGCCGAAGGCGCAGACCGTGCGTTCGTTTGAGGAATTGCTTACCGACGATGTCGATTTGGTGGTCGTGACCACACCGAACCAGACGCATTTCGATTTTGCCGCTCAGGCTTTGCGTGCGGGTAAAAATGTGGTGGTGGAAAAACCGTTGTGCGCCACGGCGGCGCAAGCCTTGGAACTGGCGGAACTTGCCGAGCGGCAGGGCGTATTGCTGACTGTTTACCAAAACCGCCGTTGGGACAGCGCGCCGCTGACTGCCAAAAAGCTGCTTTCAGACGACCTTTTAGGTGAAATTGTGGATGCGGAGTTCCGTTTCGAGCGTTATGCGGCTGCCTTGAACAAAAAACGCTGGAAGGAAACGGGCGAGGCGGGCGTGGGGCTGGTGTACGATTTGGGTTCGCACCTCATGGATATGGCGGTCGATGTTTTCGGGATGCCCGACGAGCTTTATGCCGACGTGCGCTATCAGCATGAAGGAGCAGTCAGCGACGACAATTTCTATATCGCGCTCTATTACGCCGACGGCAAAAAAGTCGCCCTGACCGCGAGCAAATATGCCCGCGAACCCTTGCCGTTCATGACTTTGCACGGCAAACGCGGTTCATACGTCAAACAAAACGCCGACAACCAAGAAGCCCTGCTGCTCGGCGGCGTGCAACCCGTCGGAGCGTGGAACCGTGAGCCGGAAGACGAATGGGGCATCCTGCACACAGAAATCGACGGGGCGGTCGTCCGCAAAACAATCGAAAGCGTCAGCGGCAATTATGCGGCGTTTTATGAAAACCTTTATGACGCGCTGCAAGGCAAATCTCCCTCAGCGGTACAGCCGCGCCAAGTGGCGGAGGTGCTGGGGCTGCTGGAAAAAGTATATGAAAGCGCGAAGTCAGGGTGTCGGGTGAAGGTGTAGGGAGCGGTTTAAACCGCCGGATAGAAGGGCGGGGCAAAACCATTGGGGAAACGTAAGCCTGAAGATCGCAGAAAATAAGCCGCCGTTGCGTATCCTTTATTTTGTTTCGTTATAAAAAAAAGTATAATCACACCCATTCAAAAACAATCCGAGGCCTGCCAAATGAACGTAACCGTTATCAATCACCCCCTTGTCCGCCACAAACTCACGCTCATGCGCGAGGCCGATTGCAGCACTTACAAATTCCGCACCCTCACTACCGAGCTGGCGCGCCTGATGGCTTACGAAGCCAGCCGTGATTTTGAAATTGAAAAATACATTATCGACGGCTGGTGCGGTCAAATCGAAGGCGACCGCATCAAGGGCAAAACCTTGACCGTCGTCCCGATTTTGCGTGCCGGTTTGGGTATGCTCGACGGCGTGCTCGACCTGATTCCGACTGCCAAAATCAGCGTGGTCGGATTGCAGCGCGACGAAGAAACGCTCAAACCTGTTTCCTATTTTGAAAAATTTGTGGACAGCATGGACGAACGTCCCGCGCTGATTATCGACCCCATGCTCGCGACCGGCGGCTCTATGGTTGCCACCATCGACCTGTTGAAGGCGAAAGGCTGTAAAAATATCAAAGCGTTGGTACTCGTTGCCGCGCCCGAAGGCGTCAAAGCCGTCAATGAAGCGCATCCCGACGTTACCATCTATACCGCCGCCCTCGACAGCCATCTGAACGAAAACGGCTACATTATCCCCGGCTTGGGCGATGCAGGCGATAAGATTTTCGGTACGCGCTGATTCGTGATTTGAGGTCGTCTGAAACTGAATGTATGGGTTTCAGACGACCTTTTTATAGTGGATTAAATTTAAATCAGGACAAGGCGACGAA
>JVVZ01000431.1:0-4245 GCA_001062585.1 Neisseria meningitidis | reverse complement strand
ACTGTCTGCGGCTTCGTCGCCTTGTCCTGATTTAAATTTAATCCACTATATTAAGTGCAGGCAAAAAACTGTGGGCAAAAAAACGCCTCCTGCCGGGAGCTGGCGGAGGCTATCCAAGGAGTTTTAAAAGTAACCCTAAAGAACTATGAAACTAGTCAGAAAGAACTATATTACTAATCTGAACGGTTTGCAAGTTCGCCGAGTGGTTTTAAATTAACTTTACGTCCGAACAAGGCTTGGATTTCGGGTTGGTGGCTGATACCGACGACAAGGGTGTCGGGTAAGGCACGTTTGAGGGTTTGCATCAGCGTCAATGCGGATTCGCCGTCGAGCTGGTTGGTGGCTTCGTCGAGGAACAGGATTTGCGGTTTGTGCAGCAGCGCGCGGGCGAGGCTGAGGCGTTGCTGTTCGCCGCCGGAAAGGATGCCGTGCCATTCGTATGGTTCGTCTAAATTATCTTTCAGGCGGCCTAGTCCGACTTGCTCCAAGGTCGTCTGAATAAGTCGGTCGTCTTGGCAGGTGGGGTGGGGATAGCTGACGGTATGGCGCAGGGTGTCGGCGGGGAGGTAGGGGCGTTGGGGTAGGAAAAGAAGGCTGCCGTCGAGAGAAAAGCTGCCTTGATAATACGGCCACAAGCCTGCGAGGGCGCGCAGCAGGGTGGATTTGCCGATGCCGCTTCTGCCTTCGAGCAATACCCATTCGGGGGCGTGGGCTTCGAGGTTGATGTCGGTGAGCAAGGGGCTGCCGGTTTGGGTGTGGACGGTGAGGTTTTGCAGGACGAGGATACCGCCTTGGCGGCGGTTGTTTAAAATCAGGGCGGGTGCGGACGTTGGGCGGGCGACGCTTCTGCCTTCCTGTTCTACTTGTTCCAAGGCCGTCTGAAAACCGGAGAGGCGTTCGACAACTGCCGCCCATTCGATGAGGCGGCGGTAGGAGTCGGTGAACCAGCCGAAGCTGTCTTGGACGCGGGCAAACGATGTGCGGGTCTGCATCATGTCGCCGAAGGTCATGGTTTTGGCGAGGTACATGGGCAGGGTGGCGAGGATGGGGATGAAGATGCTGATGCGCACATAGGTCGCCCAGAATGTTTCTTGGCGGAATTCGCAGTTGGTGAGACGACGCCAGTTGTCGCGGATGCGGAGGTAACGCTGTTTCAGACGACCTGTTTCGGCTTCGCCGCCGTTGTAAAAGGCGATTTGTTCGGCATGGTCGCGCACGCGCAGGAGGGCGGCGCGGTAGTCGGCTTCGCGGTGCTGGCGGTCGATGTTGAGGTTTTTGAGTTTGCGGCCGACGAGGTGGGCAATCAGGGTGCTGATGACGGAATAAATCAGGGCAACCCAGACGAGGTAGCCGTGTATGGTGATGTCGCGTCCGCCGATGTTGAAGGTCTGCACGCCGGAGAGCGTCCACAATACGGCGACGAACGCGCTGAATTTGGCAATATTATTGATGAAGGAGCGGAACAGTTCGATGCTTTTGTCGGCAAGGAGGTAGATGTCTTCGGCGATGCGCTGGTCGGGGTTGTCGGGTTCGCCGGTCAGGCGCAGGCGGTAGTGTTTGTGGCCTTCGAGCCAGTTTTGCTGGAATTGTTCGGTCAGGTGGGTGCGCCAGCGGAAGATGAGGCGTTTTTGCAGCCAGTCGCCGCAGACGATGCAGCCGATAATCATCGCCATGTAGCCGAGGTATTCGACGATGAGCGCAGGCATGGACGCGCCGTCAAACGCGGCGAGCGCGTCGTAGAAGCGTTTGTCCCACGCGGCGATCCAAACGCTGATGGTAATGGAACAAAGGGTGAAGCCGATGAGGACGGCGAGCATCAGCCATTGGATGCGCCCGTGCGCCCCTGTCCAAAAGGGGCGGGCGAGTCGGAAGAATTTTTTGAGGATGTTCATGGGGGTGTGTTGGTATAGATAACGGGAGGTCGTCTGAAAATCCGCAGCGGCGGGATAACGGCATCAGACACGCTATCCGACGCTTTTGTTTCCTGCCGGGTTTCAGACGACCGTTTGCAGTGGTTCAAATAAAAATACCGATGCCGTCATGTCGGGATGGGCGGCAGGACGGAAGGTCGTCTGAAAGCCAGATTGTATTTTCAGACGACCTCGCTTTATAAAATGGCTACATCTTCCACTTGAAGTTCAAGGTTATATTGCGCGGTTGTCCGTAGAAATGTCCTTGGTAGGTAGCGCGGTGGGCGTAACTTTCGTAATAGCGTTTGTCGGTCAGATTGTCGACTTTCAGGCTGAGTTTGGCGTGCTTGGAGGGTTCGTATTGTACGGCTGCATGCCAAACTGCGTAACCGCCCAAATATTGTTTCTCTCCATCCACCATAATCGGGCTGGATTTGCTTTGGACGTTGATACCGCCGCCCACCGTCCATTTGCGTGCCGCGCCGGGCAGGCGGTACAGGGTATTGAGGCGGAAGATATGTCGGGGCGTGTGCTGGCTGAAATCGACCCCGCGACCGTTGCGCTCTGCGGTTTGGGCGGCAGCGGTGGAGGTATAACGCCTTTTGTTGAAGGTGTAGCCCGCAAAAATCTGCCAGTCGTCGGTAATGTTGCCGGCAATTTCGGCATCAATACCGCGGCTTTCCAGACGGACAGGCGTGTAGATGGCGCGGTCGCCGCGTACCCAAGGACGGATATTACCCGTTGCGAGGTCTTTACCCAACCATGTATCTATGGGTTGGTTGTGTTTTTCGGTTTGAAACAGGGCGAGGGTGGTGTTCAATTTATTGTTGTTCCACGCACCTTTCCAGCCGATTTCGTAGCTGTTGCCCATTACAGGCGGCAAGAGCTTGTCATTGATGTCGTAATAATCGCCCGAGTATTTGAAAATGCTGGTGTAACTTGCATATAGGTTTTGTTGCGGGGTGATGTCGTAGGTAATGCCTGCGTAGGGGATGAAACGGCCTTTTTTATAGTGGCTGTCGGGGGTTTTCATCCATGACAGATATTGTGATTGCCGCCAGCGGCTGTAACTTGTGCCGAGCAGGATGTGCCATTTGTCGGCAATGTTCAGGCGGGTGGCTATGGTCGCCGTGTGGGTGTCGGGAACGGTTTTACGGATTTCGAGATTGCGTGCTGTGTTCCAATCAGGTTTGGCAATTTCATCACCTGTCCAAGAAAAAACAGGATAGTTGCCATCTTTCAAGGGTGTGCCCCGCCACATATTATCGAATTTTTCTTTGGTGTATTCATAGCCCGCGTAAAACTCATGTTCGCGACCGAACCAATCAAATTTTCCTTCTAAATCGCTTTGCACCGTCCATTGGCTGTTGTTGCGGTCGCTTCTGCCGGTATAGCCGTCGCTCAATGTGCCTGCGGGCGAAATATCTTGCCGCTGCGGGACGTAACCATATTCGGTGACGGATTTGTTGCGGCGGTAATCGACGGAAGTGGTCAGATTCCAACGATCGCCGAAATAGTGCTTCCATTCGGCGAAAATAGTGGCTTTTTTGTAATCCGCACGGTTCCAGTTCGCACCCAAATAGCTGTCGCGCGGTAACCGCAGGTCGCTGCCGTCGGGATTGGCGGGTAGCCCGAACAGGGAAGGTACATCTTTTTCACGGTGGTACATCGCACTCAACGTCAGCATATCGTTTTCCCCGACTTGCTTGTCGATAATGCCGTAAATGATCCCTTTATTGCCGTCGCTGTTTTTACGCCAGCTTTTGTTTTTTTCAAGTACGGCAACCGCGCGCCCGCGCAAGCCATTGTCGCGGCTGAGGAATCCCGATACATCGGCGGAAGTGCGCAGTGTGCCGAAGCGGTCGGCGGTTACGTCAAATTCAAGCAGCGGCGCAGCGGTCGGGCGTTTGCGGATGGCGTTGATGCTGCCGCCCGGCTCGCTTTGCGCTTTACGCAAGCCGGTTGCTCCGCGCACGACTTCGATGCGGTCGTAAAGCGCGGTGTCGGTCAGTTGTTTGGCATCGTGCGGATTATTGCCGCACATGGTACAGACAGTCGAATTGACACCGTCTTCGCTGATCTGCGCGATGTCGAAGCCTCTGGATTGAAAGCGGGTTTGGAAACCCTGTTTGTAAATATTCAGCCCCGTGGTGGTTTTCAATGCGTCTTCCAGCGTGGTTGCACCCGAATCATCCATCTGCTTGCGCGTAATGACGCTGACGGATTGCGGCGTGTCTTTGGGGGAGATCGGCAGGCCGGTGGCGGTGGACATGACCGGCACGGTATAACTATCGCGCGAAGCAGTACGGCTTTGTCCGGTTACGTTAACGGCGGG
>JVVZ01000430.1:0-1719 GCA_001062585.1 Neisseria meningitidis | reverse complement strand
TAGTACGGCAAGGCGAGGCAACGCCGTACTGGTTTAAAGTTAATCCACTATAAATACAGATATCGGGTCGTCTGAAACACCTTTCAGACGACCTCAGGTATCAATGCGGCAACGCTCCGTCTTTGACTTTTTGTTTGAAGTCGCGCGTTTCATTGACGATGACTTTAATCATCAAAAGGAGTGCGATCAGGTTGGGCAATGCCATCAGGCCGTTGAACGTATCCGAAGCCAGCCATACCAAATCAAGGCTCAAGACTGTACCCAGCATGACGGAAGAGACATAACCCACACGGTACAAACCGGCAAACTTCTCGCCGAATACATAAACCGCGCATTTCTCGCCGTAATAGCACCAGCCCAAAATGGTTGAGTAGGCAAAGAAAATCAGACCGATGGTGACAATCCAGCCGCCGATGCCGGGCAGCATTTTTTGGAACGTGACGGTCGTCAGTGCGGCGCCGCTCAATTCAGGTTTGACAAACTCGCCGCCCGCGCCGAGCAGGCCCATGACCAAAATGATGCCGGTAATCGAACAAACGACGATGGTGTCCAAAAACGTACCGGTCATGGAAACCAATGCCTGACGGACGGGATGGTCGGTTTTTGCGGCTGCGGCGGCAATCGGTGCAGAACCCATGCCCGCTTCGTTGGAGAACACGCCGCGCGCCACGCCGTAGCGGATTACCGTGCCGATAGCGCCGCCCGCCACTGCCTGCGCGCTAAACGCATCGGAGAAAATCAGTTTGACGGCAGGCACCAGCGCATCGGAATTGATGACGATAATGGAAATACCGCCCACCACATAAAACACCGCCATAGCGGGTACGATGAAAGAAGCGGCTTTGGCGATGCCTTTGATACCGCCCAAAACGACGATGGCAGTCAGAACCGTCAACGTAATGCCGGTATAGACAGGTTCGACGCCGAAGCTCGTCTGAACCGCTTGAGCGACCGAGTTGGACTGTACGGAGCTGCCGATGCCGAACGAAGCGAATGTGCCGAATAAAGCGAACGCCAACGCCATCCATTTCCAGTTTTTACCCAAACCGTTTTCGATGTAATACATAGGGCCGCCGGACATTTCGCCTTTGGAGTTGGTCACGCGGTATTTCACCGCCAACACGCCTTCGCCGTATTTGGTCGCCATGCCGAAAACGGCGGTCATCCACATCCAAAATACCGCGCCCGGGCCGCCGGTCACTACGGCAGTAGCCACGCCGGCGATATTGCCCGTGCCGATGGTGGCGGACAGGGCAGTCATCAAAGCGGCGAAATGGGAAATATCGCCTTCGTGGTCTTCGCCGTCTTCATGCTTCTTTGACGGCACGAAAGCCTGCTTCAGCGCATAGCCCAACATGGTGAATTGCAAGCCTTTCAGCATGACGGTCAGCAAAATGCCCGTGCCGACCAGCAACACCAGCATGACAGGCCCCCAGACCCAGCCGCTGATGGTTTCAAAAAAGGCTTTGAGGTTGTCTAAAAACCATTGCATGAGTTTCTCCTTTGTCTGTTTTATATTTTTTACGCACCACTATTTTTGTAGTGTCATGTAATTTCAGCACAGAATATTCAAGAACACAATATCTTTCTTTTTTAAAAGATTTTCGCCGCTATGCCTCAAGCGTGTGCCAAATCAGGCTAAACATATTGTTTACAATCTGAAAAATATAGTGGATTAACTTTAAACCAGTACGGCGTTGCCTCGCCTTGTCGTACTAT
>JVVZ01000429.1:0-4481 GCA_001062585.1 Neisseria meningitidis | reverse complement strand
CTGTACTGTCTGCGGCTTCGTCGCCTTATCCTGATTTAAATTTAATCCACTATAGTTGAGGGTCGTCTGAAAAGTGGGTTAAACGGGTTGTGTGAAGAAAACAGGCTGACCTTGCATTGATGCGGTCAGCCTGTCTGATTGGGTCAATTTGTTTTTTCTGCGGCGAGCTTTTCCTGACGATAGGCTTCGGCGGCTTCCCGATCACGTTTGGTTGCTTGGCGCATCATCCAGTAATTGATGACGATGACCAGCGTACCGATGATGCCTATCAGGATGGTTGCCAACACATTCATCTGCGGGTCGAGACCCAGCTTGATTTTGGAGAAAATCACCTGCGGCAATGTGGAAGAACCGGGACCGGACAGGAAGGAGGTAATCACCAAATCATCCAGCGACAGGGTAATGCCGAGCAGGAAGCCTGAAGCGATGGCAGGGGCAATCAAGGGCAGGGTGATGACGAAAAAGATTTTCAGCGGACGCGCACCCAAGTCCATTGCGGCTTCTTCGAGCGATTGGTCGAGCTCCACCAAACGCGAGCGGATGACGACGGTAATGTATGCCATACAAAGCGTCGTATGTCCGAGGAAAATGGTGAAGAAACCGCGGTCGAAGTACAGGTTTTGGAGCAATTCGCTGCCTTGCAGGAACATTTGCACCTGAATAATCAGCAGGAGCATGGACAAACCGGTAATCACGTCAGGCATAACCATAGGCGCGGAAATCATACCGGCAAACAAGGTGCTGCCGCGGAAGCGTTTGATGCGCGCCATCGCATAGCCTGCCAGCGTGCCCAAAACGACGGCTGCAAGCGAGGATGCGGCGGCAATGCGCAGCGACAGCCAAGCGGCTTCCAAGATGGTGTCGTTTTCCAGCAATGCGCCATACCACTTGGTTGAAAAGCCGCCCCAAACGGTAACCAGCTTGGATTCGTTGAACGAATAGATGACCAAAACGACCAGCGGAATATACAGAAACGCCAGCGACAGCATCAGCATCAGTTTCAGGAACCAGGATAATCGGGATTTCTGCATTATTTGGATCCTTCTTCTAATTCGCGGTTTTCATAATGCTGGAACAGTGCAATCGGCACGACCAGCAGTGCGACCATGACGACGGCGACGGCGGAAGCCAACGGCCAGTTGTTTTGATCGAAGAACGCTTGCCACAAAACTTTACCGATCATCAGGTTTTCCGAACCGCCGACCAGTTCGGGAATCACAAATTCACCGACTGCGGGTACGAAAACCAGCATGGAGCCTGCGATGATGCCTGTTTTAGACAGGGGCAGGGTAATGGTGAAGAACGATTTAATCGGCCCTGCACCCAAATCAGAAGCGGCTTCGAGCAGGCGGTTGTCGAGTTTCACCAGTTGCGTGTAAAGCGGCAGAATCATAAACGGCAGATAGGCATAAACCATGACCAAGTTCAGCGAGAACGCGTTGTAAAACAGGTCTAAAGGCTCTTCGATAATCTGCATTTTGAGCAGGAAATTGTTGATGATGCCGTTGTGTCCCAGCAGGCCCATCCATGCGTAAACACGCAACAGGAAAGAGGTCCAGAAAGGCAGCATGATGGCAAGCAGCAGGCCGTTGCGCATAGCGGGATTGGCGCGCGAAATCGCATAGGCAGTCGGATAACCAATCAGCAGACAAATGATGGTCGTCGTCAGCGCAGTCTTAATGGAAGACCAGTAAGTCATCAGATAGATATTGCTGTTTTCGCTGTCGCCGAACGGATTCAGGGTATTCCAAAAATTTTGGAAGATATCGGCATAGTTTTGATAACTGATGGCGATGTTCAGACGACCTAAATCTTCATCGACGCTGGTCAGCGGCGTAAACGGCGGAATGGCGATTTCTTGTTCGGCAAAGCTGATTTTCAGCACGATGGCGAACGGAATCAGAAACAGCACCAAAAGCCAAATATACGGCACGGCAATGACCGCGCGCTGACCCGGGCGGCGGAACAGTTTGTTTTTCAGTTTTTTAAGGTTCATCTCATTCCCCTTAAATCAACGGAACAACGGAGTCGGTTGGTTTTCCGGCCAGCTGATATAGACGGTTTCGTCCCAAGTCGGAGGCGTGATGTTGCGGACATACCAATAAGGTGCGGGAACTTGGCTTTTGACGACGCGGCCGTTAGCGAGTTTGATGTGGTAGATGGCGAAGCTGCCCAAGTAGGCGATTTCTTTCACAGTGCCTTTTGCCCAGTTGAAGCTGCCCAAGTGGTCAGGTTTTTCTTTGTATAAATCAATGTCTTCGGGACGGATGCTGACCCAAATGTCTTGTTCGCTCGGGCCGCCCAGACCGTGGTCGATGCGGACGTGGTTTTCCAAGCCTTCGCATTCGATGACGGCATAATCGGCATGGTCGTCAATCACGACGCCGCCAAAAATATTGGTCTCGCCGATGAATTCGGCGGTAAAGCGGCTGTTGGGGTAGTCGTACACATCGCTGGGTGTACCGACCTGTTGCAACTGACCGTCAGACATGATGGCGATGCGGGTCGCCATCGTCATCGCTTCTTCTTGGTCGTGCGTGACCATGATGCAGGTTACGCCGACTTGTTCCAGCGTATTGACCAATTCGAGCTGGGTTTGTTGGCGCAGTTTTTTGTCCAACGCGCCGAGAGGTTCGTCAAGCAGCAGGATTTTCGGACGCTTTGCCAAGCTGCGTGCCAAAGCAATACGTTGTTGCTGACCGCCGGATAATTGATGCGGTTTGCGCTTGGCGTATTTGGTCATCTGCACCAAACGCAGCATTTCTTCTACGCGTGCGGCGATTTCATCTTTGGGCATTTTGTCTTGTTTCAGACCAAAGGCAATGTTCTGCTCCACCGTCATGTGCGGGAACAGGGCATAGCTTTGAAACATCATATTGATGGGGCGCTCGTAGGGGGCAAGTTTGGTAATGTCCTGACCGTCCAGAATGATTTTGCCCTGATTAGGGCTTTCCATGCCCGCCAGCATACGCAGCAGCGTAGATTTGCCGCTGCCGGAGCTGCCCAAAAGGGCAAAGATTTCATGTTGATAAATATCCAAGTCGATGTTATCGACAGCGTAATTGTCACCAAACTTTTTCACCAAGCCTTGGATTTTAAGATAAGGTTTGGCTGAAGACGCAGTGGTTGCGGTCATAATGGCAATACTCCAATAAAAATGACGAGTACCGGCAAAACGGATTTTCGAAAGGGTGATAAAAAGCTGTTTGATTGCTGGCGGGAGTCGCAACGTCGAAACGTCGTCTGAAACTCTTGTGAAGCGCACGGGCAGCATGGATGGGAAACGGGTGGAAATCCAAGGATAAACCGCCTCCGCCGAACTCGCTATTATATTAGCCTATGGCACGCAGGGGCAATACGAAATTGCCCGAAGGGGCTGATTTCCCGCGGATTTGATTTAAACGGGACATTTTGAAACCTGTCAGATTGAATCTGCAGTCAATCCATACGGGTGAATAAGGAAAGGCAATCGCTTTCACAAGCGAAGTTGAGCGCGTTGTTTTTATGCAATTAATTTATATGGATATTATGCTTATATTTTAAATATTCATTCAAAATATAATAAAATATGAAATATTTACATTAATTGCTTGATAAGCATTTCGTTGCAGCAAGTGCAATAACAAGCAGATTTTCAAATAGATTTTTTTCGTGAATGTTCACGCAAGGGGTAAACATGAGTATCAAACAATGGCCTGAAGGCGAGCGGCCGCGCGAGAAATTGTTGGCGCATGGCGCAGGCGCGTTGAGCGATGCTGAGTTGCTGGCGATTTTGCTGCGGGTAGGTACGCGCGGGATGAGCGCGGTGGATTTGGCGCGTTATCTGCTGAACGAGTTTGGCAGCTTGGGCAAGCTGATGAGCGCCGACGCTAAAACGCTTTCCGCATACAAGGGTATGGGTTTGGCGAGTTTTACCCAATTTGCTGTCGTCAAAGAAATCGGCAGGCGGATTTTGGGCGAGGATTTACAGGAAAATATCACGCTTTCCAGCCCGAAAGCCGTTGCCGATTATCTGCGCCTGCATTTGGGGCACGAAAAGATAGAAGTCAGCACCGCGCTTTTGCTCAACCGCCAAAACAGGCTGATTGCCATGCGCGAACTCTCGCGCGGAACGGTGGCAGAAAATACCGTCTATATCAGGGAAATCGTCAAGCTCGCATTGGACGAATACGCCGACAGCCTGATTATCGCGCATAATCATCCCGGCGGTTCGGCAACGCCTTCGCAATCCGACATTGAGTTTACAGGTCGTCTGAAACAGGCTTTGGCATTGGTTGATGTCTCGCTTTTGGATCATTTTATTGTCACGGCGAAAGAAGTCTGCTCGATGCGGGAGCGGGGGTATATGGAAGGGTAAAAAGGCGTTTTGTCGGAGCCTGATAGCGGTTTGTCTTGTTTTGATATTATGCGAACAGATTGTTTAGATAGTATAGTGGATTAACTTTAAACCAGTACGGCGTTGCCTCGCCTTGTCGTACTAT
>JVVZ01000428.1:0-1396 GCA_001062585.1 Neisseria meningitidis | reverse complement strand
CTTTGAGCTAAGGCGAGGCAACGCCGTACTGGTTTAAAGTTAATCCACTATACCGACCTTATACCGAAATCCCCACCAATTTCCTACATTGCCCCTTTCAGACGACCCCTCTATAATCCCCGTTTCCATCCTAAAAACAGGAAACACCTCATGAACATCACAGAAATCGTCCGCCAACGATACAGCACCAAGTCTTTCGACCCGTCCAAAAAAATCGCTGCCGAAGACTTCGCCCATATCGAAGCCGCCCTGCGCAACAGCCCTTCCAGCGTCAATATGCAGCCGTGGCACTTCATCATCGCTGATGACGAAGCAGGCAAAGCGCGTATTGCCAAAGCTACTGAAAAACTCCCTTACAACGCCCCGAAAATTGCCCATGCTTCTCATGTCGTCGTCTTCGCCGCCCGCGTTTGCGCCGACGATGATTATGTCGCCGCCGTATTGGCGCAAGAAGACAAAGACGGACGTTTCGCCACGGAAGAAGCCAAGCAGGCAGGCGATTCCACCCGCCGCCTGTTCTTAGGCATCCACCGCAACCAATTCCAAGATGAAGAGCAATGGCTTGCCAAACAAGTCTATCTCAACATGGGCTTCACCCTGCTCGCCGCTGCCGCAGCAGGCATCGACGCCGTGCCGATGGAAGGCATTGATTTGCAGGTTTTGAATGAGGAATTCGGTTTGACTGAAAAAGGCTACAAAGCCGTCGCCGTCGTCTCCTTCGGCTACCGTGCCGCAGACGATTTCAACGCCGCGCTGCCCAAATCGCGTTTTGAAAACGAAGTCATCTTCACCAAAATCTAAACCCGATAGAAACAAAAACAAGGTCGTCTGAAACCCGACAATGCAGGATTTCAGACGACCTTATTTGTATCAGCCAATCGCGGCAACGATAAGATTAAATCGCTGCTTCCGCGCGTTCGCCCGTCCGTATCCGAATCACTTCTTCAACCGGCAACACAAAAATCTTACCGTCGCCAATTTTGCCCGACCGCGCAGTCTCTACAATGATATCGATGGCGCGTTCCACATCTTCATCTGCCAACACCAGCTCGACTTTGACTTTCGGCAGAAAATCAACCGCATACTCCGCGCCGCGGTAAATTTCGGTATGCCCTTTCTGACGGCCGAAACCTTTAACCTCGCTGACCGTCATGCCGCTTATCCCGATTTCTGTCAGAGCTTCACGGACATCGTCCAATTTAAACGGCTTAATCACAGCTTCGATTTTTTTCATGATATTTTTCCTTAAATTTCAGGATGGCATAGCGTTCGACCCTCAGCCAATCCGGTTTGGATGAAACGTTGAATCAGCCCAAACGCAGCCTTGCTTCCATTTTTTACACAATATAGTGGATTAACTTTAAACCAGTACGGCGTTGCCTCGCCTTAGCTCAAA
>JVVZ01000427.1:0-333 GCA_001062585.1 Neisseria meningitidis | reverse complement strand
TGTCCTGATTTAAATTTAATCCACTATAAAAGCCGTACCCGCAGGCAGGCTTCGTGTGTCCACCGCATAAATCGGGCGCAGGCGTATCTGTTGCGAATTTAATACATAAAGAAATAGTAAACTAGGAAATATTCAGATATTGTTTGAACGCCCGTCATAAGGACGATAAGATACCGACCTCATTTGATAAGGGATTGATTCAGAAACAGTTCGGGCTTACTGAAGGCAACTTTGCCGTATGGTTTTGAAGTGGGAAAGCTTCAATCCCCATTTTGATACCACATAACGATAAAGATGAAATGTCCGGTTTATAGTGGATTAACTTTAAACCAG
>JVVZ01000426.1:0-3133 GCA_001062585.1 Neisseria meningitidis | reverse complement strand
TAGTACGGCAAGGCGAGGCAACGCCGTACTGGTTTAAAGTTAATCCACTATATAGTGGCTCAGTTCAAAAGAACATAGCAACGAAGCTTTATCTGTGGTTTGTAGTGTTCTTTTTTATTCATGAATTCCAGGTCCGAAATCGGCTGTGATGAATTCTTGAACAATCATGACCGCGCAGTTGTCTTTACGTTTTTTCATAAAAAGCAGTTTTGCCTTTGCCGGGGCGGGTAACGTAAGAATGGATATGTCTTTACCGTCTAAATGGCCGATAAAGCTGGGGCTGCCTGCGAACTCTTCATAGTTTGTAGGTGGCAACGGACAGCGGTTATTGTGAAGTTCAAATTCAAGCTGCTTCATCTTGCCTTTTTCAGACGACCATTCAGCAAACGAAATACTACGGATACCGTATTGTTGATATGGATCTTGGTTAACATGGTATGTGCTGTTGAATTGTCTGTCGTTTTTTATAGTATGGTTAGCAGTTCGATTGATTTCATGCGCCAGTTCGGGGATATCAATGCTGCGACCGATTTTATCCAAGTCAATAAAACTGCCATCGCGGGCAGCCTCTACCAAGACCTTAGACAAAGACTTATCGTGCATACGCATGGTTTCCATCGTATCGGCTTGGGCAATATTGGCTGATGTAAGCAGTGCGCAAAATATCAAAAAATAAGATTTCATTTAAATCCTTGTTATTAAATAGAGTTTAAGAATAAAACAAAATTGCCTGCATAGAAGATGAGATATTATGAGGCATACTGATAATTTATTGAAATTTTTCCAACATGATTTTTCTTATGGATGAAAATCTTTTTGATGAATTATGTTTAAGCGCCATATAAATTTCATCATCAATTTTATTTTGGGTTAATACCATATTTTCAATATATGGAATAATTTTCTCAGAGTCGGTTGAAATTAAATAGGCAGCTATCTCGCTATAAACATATGAGTCTATGCGAAAATGATCTAGTTTATTCAATAGTAAAGTCTCAATCGATTTCGAGTGATAGCTTTTTTCTTTTAAAGCATACACGACCCAAGAAATTACTTTCGGATGCTTGCTATTTAAATTTTTTATCAGATATTCTTCAATATAATCTCTTTTGGGAAAAAATGCAGAGCTGAAAGCAGTAGCCATAACGATAGAATATCCATGTATACGCCAAATCAATTGAATTTTTTCCTCTATTGCACAAAATTCTTTCTCTCCTAAGTCATAATGATGAAACAAATGTCCTAAAGAAGATATCGCTGAGGATTTTACGTTAATGCTTTTATCGTTGTTTATAAAATCAATTAAAAGAGATAAAACCTCTTCAAGTTCAGATTTATCAAGCTTATTCTGAATCTGCCCGAGAATAAAGACAGCATTTTCCCTCTGCCGACTATACCGGCTTGTTAAGAGGACATTTTTAACGATATCGCTAATTTCACGATACCGGAAAAATTGCAATCTTCTAGCTGCTTCGTATCTAATTTGAGTATTAGAATTCAGCAGGATATTGAGCAATTCAGTAGCTGATAAACCCTTGCATGCCAAATAAGCATCAAAACTCAAAGAATCTTTATTTTTCATATAGTTTGCCTTATCTTATGTCTAATACAGGTACTATCTTGAAAAATGTGATTTGATTTCATGAGTTTTAGCGTTTATATGAACCTCGATAATTCCATGCCCTCCTCTGCGATGAGGATTTAATACTTGGGGAGAATAGGTAAAAACATAATATTTGTTTTCTGTTTTATCAAGGTAAGTGCTGCATGATATATTGTATTCAGAGATGTTTAATCCTTTAGCCTCTATCTCTTTCATGGAAAGGAATAGAGGTTGGGAATATTCTTTTTCTATCGATAGTTTTTTACCCGAATATCTGTAAATTTCAGAAGAATTAGCCATGGTATTTTGCGGGATAAAGAATATAAAGAGTAAAGTAACCAGATATTTTATAAGATTCATTTTTAATATTAACTCGATGGGATTTAAAGTTAGAGAAGTTAAGTTTTATGTTTTACAACAACCGTAGGTCGAATTCTTGAATCCGACATTTTTGTTACTTTGAAGAATCTAAAATCATTAGAGCAGAAAGTTGGGTCTCGATCGAACCTACGCTTGCTATTTTAGAAGATCATTCCTTTAAAGCAAGAGTTTTAAACAAAGGGCAATTTAAGAAAGAGTTTGGTTACTGTGAGAAGTAATTTGTATATAGATGAATTAGTTTATTCTTTGTTTAAATATCGGAAGGCTATATCTATTTTTATAATAAATAAAGCCATATCCTTTGTCATAGACAATAGGGAAAATTCCATATTAAATATGCAATTAGACTTGGATTTGGATTTTAAAAACGGGAATATTACGTTAGAACAATATCAGGATGAAATGAATAGTTGTTATTACCGAAATGGTATCTGGCAATTAACTAAGGATAATTTTAAAAACTACCTTAGATCAGATTCAGTCGTCGTACTGGAAAAAGACGAATTGAAGGTACTGATGTTACAGGGATTTACTTCTGATGAAGCAGTAAGGTTATATTCCGTTGTCGAAAATAAGTTGTCATACAATGAACCCATCTCGAATTCTGGCCAACAAAGTGATTTCCTAAAAATCAATCAGATTTCTTCGAGGCTGCCGTTGTTCTATATTAATTTTGATACGGAATTTTACCTTCATATGGATTGGGACAGATGCCATGAAGATTATGTCTATGATGGTTGGTTTTCTAAGGCAATGGACTTTGGGTATTTGATACCGGACGAATTGTGTTATTGGAAAATTGAAGGACGGGATTATTGGAAATTTAGGCAATTATAAAAATAAACAAACGATACAAGTCGTAGTCTGCCCAAAAACTGATGAGGTACGAACGAGGTTAGAAAATTGATATTCCACATCATTTGATAAAAGGTCGTCTGAAAGCCGGAAAACCGTTTCAGACGATCTTTTTTAATATGGTGTCTGTAATTTATAATTAGAGACCTTTGCAAAAAAGCCCTCCTCCCGAAAACCGAAATCCCAAACACAGTTTTTCGGCTGTTTTCGTTTCAAATATCCACTGATTCTACCCAAATGCCCCCTTAATCCTCCCCGGATACCCCATAATCAGGCATCCGGGCCGCCTTTTAG
>JVVZ01000425.1:0-6722 GCA_001062585.1 Neisseria meningitidis | reverse complement strand
ACTGTCTGCGGCTTCGTCGCCTTGTCCTGATTTAAATTTAATCCACTATAAATTAAGAAGGATAAGGGTGTGCCACCAATTTCCCGTCTATGTATTCGCCGATATAGACTTTCGAGGCATCAAGATGGAGGCGGTCAAGTTCCTGCTTCAGCCACTCGTCGTCGCGTTTGATGATTTCTAAGATGTCATGGTCGATTTGCCCGTCGGTAATCAGGGGGTAACGCAGGCTTTCGTCGCCGTATTGGATGACGGTGAGCTGGCCGTTTTGCTCCATGACGGCGCGTTTGACGGCAGAGATTTCGTAGATGCCGGCGGCGCGGAGTTTGAACATGAGGTCATGCGCGCTGATGCCGTTTTTCATACATTCTTCTGCTTGGACTTTGCCGTTGACGATGATCCAAACGGATTTGCCGTCAATCACGGATTTGACCCAGCGGTTGTGGTTTTTGATGAATTTCAGACTCAAGACCAACAGCGTCCACAAAATCAGCACGAGGAAAAACTGTAAAAGCCCGACGCTGTCGCTGTAAATCACGCCGCCGATGATGCCGCCGAGAACATAGTTTTGCACTTGGTCCATGGCGGAGGTGGGGGCGAGGTTGCCTTTACCTAAGAGGTTGATTTGCAGAACCAAACCTAAAATGCCCATAAGGAGTTTGAGGGCAAGGAGGGAGTATGCTTCCATGAGTGTGTCCTGTTATTCTTTGTCGATAAGTTCGATGTTGTTGTTGACCAGATTGATGGGGGTCAGGGTGTAGGCGGAGAAGTCTTGATTGAAATGGACTTCGTAGTATTGGTTTTTGATGCCGACGATCATGCCGTTGTATAGGTGCGTGCTGTTGACGCTGATGTCGCGCTTTTCCACTTTTTGGTTTTCAATCAGGGTATTGAGAAAACCGACCATGCGCGAGTTGTCGGCGGCGAAGTTTTGGCGTTCGCTGTATGAGAGGTATTGGATGCCGCTGATGAGGATGAGCAGCAGCAGGGCAATAATGCTCAGGTCGCGGTATTTGGTGTCCATGCGGTGGCGCAGGTATTGCGATACGGCGAGCAGCAGGACGACGAGCGCGGCGAAAATGAGGACGTATTTCAAGTAGTCGTTGAAATACATATGGTTTTCAAGATAAAAGTGTGTGAAGAATTTCATGATTTCAAATGATTTGAGGAAATAGTGGGGTCGTCTGAAAACGGTTTTTCAGACGACCTTTTTTATGATTTGGAAGCAGGTTTTGTCCGGAGCCGCATCAGTTGATAAACCCGTCGTCTTTCATTTTCTTTTCGGAAAAATACTGACCGATCACCAGCAAGGCGGCTAGGATGATGACAAACAGCCCCGCCATGGTCAGGGTGATTTTGATGAACAATTCTGCTTCGATAAAAGAAAACCAAAGTTGCAAGATCAGCAGCAATACCCAGCCGACGAACAGCCCCAGACAAGCATAAACGCCGAGCTTAAACACGTTCCCGCTCCAAGATGACGAGATAGGCTTCACGCACAAAAAACAGCAGCATACGGCGTTGGTCTTTTTCCATGGTAACGACACGCCAGCCTTCAGAGGTTTGGCTGTTGAGAAACGCGCTGAATTTGACGGGATTGACTTTGGCTGCGCCGAAAACCAGACTGGACAACTGGTTTTCCTGATAAATGACGACTTTGTATTCTTTCATAGGATTCCCTTTAACATAAGGGATCATCTTTTCAGACGACCCCTTAAGTTGCTAATGATGAAAGTAGCAAACCTTATTTCTTATTGCCCAACTGCGGCAATACCGAACCTTCGCCCAGCGACAACAAGCCGCTTTGCGAGTAGATACCCAGTTTGGCGCGGGTGTCGGTGATGTCAAGGTTGCGCATGGTGAGCTGACCGATGCGGTCTAGCGGGGTGAACGCGGCGTCTTCAACTTTTTCCATACTCAGACGTTCGGGTTGGTAGGTCAGGTTGGGCGATTCGGTGTTCAGAATCGAGTAGTCGTTGCCGCGGCGCAGTTCGAGGGTTACTTCGCCGGTAATGGCTTTGGCGACCCAGCGTTGAGCGGTTTCGCGCAACATGAGGGCTTGGCTGTCGAACCAGCGGCCTTGGTAGAGCAGGCGGCCAAGGCGTAAGCCGTTGATGCGGTATTGTTCGATGGTGTCTTCGTTGTGGATACCGGTTACTAAACGCTCGTAGGCGATGTGGAACAACGCCATGCCCGGGGCTTCGTAGATGCCGCGCGATTTGGCTTCGATGATGCGGTTTTCGATTTGGTCACTCATGCCCAAGCCATGGCGGCCGCCGATGCGGTTGGCTTCGAGGAAGAGTTCGACGGGATCGGCGTATTCTTTGCCGTTCAATGCAACGGGCACGCCGTCTTCAAAGCGCACGCTGACTTCTTCGGGTTTGACTTCGACGTTTTCGTCCCAGAAGGCAACGCCCATGATGGGTTTGACGATTTTGATGCCGCTGTTGAGAAATTCCAAATCTTTGGCTTCGTGCGTCGCGCCGAGCATATTGGAGTCGGTGGAGTAGGCTTTTTCAACCGACATTTTGTAGTTGAAGCCGTTGGCAATCAAAAATTCGCTCATTTCATGGCGGCCGCCGAGTTCGTCGATAAATTGTTGGTCGAGCCAGGGTTTGTAGATTTTCAGCGCGGGATTGGTCAAGAGGCCGTAGCGGTAGAAACGCTCAATGTCGTTGCCTTTGTAGGTGCTGCCGTCGCCCCAGATGTTGACGTCGTCTTCTTTCATGGCGGAAACGAGCATGGTGCCGGTAACGGCGCGGCCCAGAGGCGTGGTGTTGAAATAGGCGATGCCGCCGGTGGAAACGTGGAACGCACCGCATTGGATGGCGGCGATGCCCTCATGTGCCAACTGCGCGCGGCAGTCGATTAGGCGGGCGTTTTCTGCGCCGTATTCCATCGCTTTTTTGGGAATGGCGTTGTAGTCGTCTTCGTCGGGCTGACCGAGGTTGGCAGTGTAGGCATAAGGCAGCGCGCCTTTGAGTTTCATCCACAACAGCGCGGCAGAGGTATCAAGACCGCCGGAGAAGGCGATGCCGACTTTTTGACCGATGGGGAGGTGTTGCAGGATAGTATTGTTTTGGCTCATAACAATTCTTCGGACTTAAAAGGGGTTATTAAAAATACCTTAACGGTTGAAACCCCGCCCTTCGGGGCGGTAGAATCAGAGACTGTTTGGGAGAAATGCAACCTCTTCCAAATCAGGGCGATACATAGGGCTGCGCTTTGTGTGTAGTCCTGTGTGTTGAAACATTATCTTATAAATAGAACACATTGTCAGCCGTAAAGGTCGTCTGAAAATGAGCCTTGCCCGTTTCGCTGAAAATCTTTTCAGACGACCTTTACGCCATCCGCAACCCGACTCCCTCCCCTGCGGGGGAGGGTTGGGGAGAGGGCACAGACAGCAGCCCTTAAGCAAACGCCACATAAAAAACGCAAGCTCAGCCCTCTCCCTAACCCTCTCCCACGGGAGAGGGAATAAATTACAGCGCCATCAACATTTTCAGACGGCCTCGGTAAAGAATCCTATCCATGAACGCTTTCAACCTCATCATCATCGGCGACGAAATCCTGCACGGCAGCCGCCAGGACAAGCATTTCGCCTTTTTCAAATCCCTACTGGAATCGCGCGGGCTGAAACTCAATCAGGTGCAATACCTGCCCGACGAACCCGATTTGCTGGTCAAACAACTGCGCCGCAGCTTTTCAGACGGCCTGCCGACCTTCGTTACCGGCGGCATCGGTTCCACGCCCGACGACCACACCCGCAAAGCTGCCGCCGCCGCTTTGGATTTGCCCGTCGTCCGCCATCCCGAAGCCGCCAAGTTCATCGAAGCCGTTACCCTTAAACGCGGCGAGCCGCTCGACGCACCCGAACACGCCCAGCGCCTGAAAATGGCGGATTTTCCCGAAGGCGCGAAGCTTGTGCCCAACCCGTTCAACAACATCGCCGGATTTTCCATCCGCGAACATTATTTCTTCCCCGGCTTCCCCGTGATGGCGCACCCGATGGCGGAATGGGTTTTGGATACTTATTACGCCGACCGCTTCAACCAAACCGAACGCGGCAGCCGCAGCGTGTATGTGTTCGGGCAGCCCGAATCGCGCGTCGCGCCGATTATGGAATACGTCGAACGCACCTACCCGGGCGTGCTCTCTTACAGCCTACCCAGCGTCGGCTGGCAAAATGCGGACGGAACGGCGGTCAAACCGCATATCGAGTTCGGCATCAAGGCGGAAGGCGAGGCGTGCCGCGATTTGGACAAAGCCTGGGACGAAGTATTGCAGCGTTTGAAAGATGTGGGCGCGGAGTTGAAAGATACGCCTGCCTAAACCAGCCGTTTTGTTCTTATTTTGACAAAAAGGTCGTCTGAAAAACCTAAAACGGCTTTTCAGACGACCTCGATATCCTGATATCAACTTGCAGACTTTCCTATATTACCGTTCCTCTTGCGCGGCTTGATAATCTTTTTTGAGGCACTTTTTATCCCCTCGGAAATAATTTTTGATAGAAGTACGCTTTTTTGACCGTTATCATTTGGATTAAAAATCTTATTTACTTTTGCAATCGACTCGATTATATTACCGTTTAATGCAATTTATTACATTAACTAACATATGCATTGTATAAATATACATTATTCGTCTATCAAAAATTCCGAATCGATTGATAACGCTCTTTATCACTTTGTGTGCAATATATGACGGAATTTGACTTTATCAGACAATATTTGCAAAAACAGAAAAGCAGCGGTTTGATTTTGGGCATTGGTGACGACGCTGCGATTATCCGTCCAAGTCACGGATTTGATTTATGTTTTAGCGCGGACATGCTGTTAAAAGACAGACATTTTTTTTCTGACACCGCTCCGGAAGATTTGGCATGGAAAATGCTAGCTGTCAATATATCCGATATGGCCGCGATGGGCGCAACCCCGAAATGGGTGTTATTGAGTGCCGGATTGCCCGAATTGGACGAAAATTGGCTGAAACGTTTTTGTGACAGCTTTTTCAGTTTGGCGCAGCGCTTCGGCATTACCCTGATCGGCGGCGACACGACCAAAGGCGATTTGGTCTTCAACGTCACCATTATCGGCGAGCTTCCGCAAGGACAGGCCCTACGGCGCGATGCCGCGAAAGACGGCGACGATATTTGGGTATCGGGACAAATCGGATCAGCAGCAGCCGCTTTAAACTGCCGCCTGAACACACACACACTACCGCCCGATTTGTTCGACCGCTGCCATGAAAGGCTGCTCCGTCCGGAGCCTAGAGTGGGATTGGGACAGGCGCTTTTGCCCATTGCCCATGCCGCTCAAGATATTTCGGACGGGCTGGCACAAGACCTCGGTCACATTTTGACCGCGTCATCGGTCGGAGCGGAAATTTCGGCAAATGCGCTGCCGGTTTTAGAAGAATTGAAAAACGTCTTACCGCACGAAAGCTGGCTCTCCTGCGCACTGGCAGGCGGCGATGATTACGAACTGGTTTTCACCGCCCCCGAATGCCGGCGCAGCGAGATTCAGACAATAGCCGGACAATGCGGCGTAGCAGTAACGCCCATCGGGAAAATAAATAATACAGGTCGTCTGAAAATAATAGATTCCAATGGCGGCGAATTAAAACTGACTTCATTAGGATTTGATCACTTTGGCTGAATTTAAACCTACTTTCGACTGGTTGAAGCAGCGCCCGTTATGCCTGTTGGCATTCGGATTCGGCAGCGGCCTCGCGCCCGTCGCACCCGGCACATTCGGAACGATGGCGGCGCTGCCGATAGCATTTCTCTTGGTTTTAATCGGTATCGACGGCTGGATTCTGGCTTTTTTGTGTGTCGCCCTGTTTATGTGGGGCATCCGCATTTGCAACCACACCGAAAAAGCGCTCGGCATCCAAGACTACGGCGGTATCGTTTGGGACGAAATGGTAGCGATGCTTCTGATTCTGGCTTTTGCACCGTTTAAATGGAATTGGTGGCTGGCGGCATTTATTCTGTTCCGCCTGTTTGATTCCATCAAACCTTGGCCGATCAAATGGTTTGACCGGCATGTGCACGGCGGATTCGGCATCATGCTGGACGACATCATCGCCGCCATCATGACCTTGATAGTTTTAGGCATTGCCGCCTGGATTATCTGATTTTTTCAACACACTTATTCGAAGCCATAAGACTTCAAACGCATCGAAAAATCGGTGCAAACAAAAAACACTATTACGGGACAACAAAAATGAACGAAATCGAAATCAATGTTCAACCACGCTACGTTGCGGGTCAAAGCGATGTTTATCGCGACCGCTATGCCTTCAACTATGTGATTACCATCTGCAACCGCAGCAACGATGTCATCACGCTGCGCCAGCGTTTCTGGGAAATCACCGACGGACACGGAGCAACCGAGCCGGTAGGCCATTCCGGTCTGATTGAAGAACAGCCGGTCCTCTATCCGGGCGAGGCGTATGAATACAACAGCGGCTCCCAACTCTGCACCCCATGGGGCAGCATCGAAGGCGCATACGAGTTTGAAGACAGCATCGGCGAACGCTTTATCGTCGGCGTACCGAAGCTGGAATTCAAAGCAGGCTTCACCCTGCAATAAACACCGAGCAAAAACAATACAGATCGGGAAAACCAAAGGTCGTCTGAAAGATTAAGGGGCTTTCAGACGACCTTTTTTTATAGTGGATTAACTTTAAACCAGTACGGCGTTGCCTCGCCTTGTCCTGAT
>JVVZ01000424.1:0-32349 GCA_001062585.1 Neisseria meningitidis | reverse complement strand
TACTGTCTGCGGCTTCGTCGCCTTGTCCTGATTTAAATTTAATCCACTATATAGACCGAACCGCCAGCCCATCCTAGCGTAGAACAGGTTGAATATTATAGTGAAACCCTAACAAAACCGCTATGGTCGCGCTTTTCGTCGGCTCCCGCCCATTTTCCAACACCTCCCGTTTAACACGGACAAACAGGAATAAAAAGCGATACAAGGTCGTCTGAAAAAGGTTTTTAGGCATAAAATTTCCTGAATATCCTATTTTTTTATTTGATTAGTATTTTTTATCCAAAATTCAGCATAATGTTTTCCAATATTCACCATTCAGGATTTTGATTTACGTTAAAATATGCCTTTTTTTGTGAAGGTCGTCTGAAAAAGACGGAGAGAATAGATGTCTGAACAACATACACACGCTTCGACTTGGAAAAGCAAAATCAATGCGCTGGGGCCCGGAATCATGATGGCTTCGGCTGCGGTCGGCGGTTCGCACCTGATTGCCTCGACGCAGGCGGGTGCGCTTTACGGCTGGCAGCTTGCGTTGATTATTATTTTGACCAACCTCTTCAAATATCCGTTTTTCCGTTTCAGCGCGCATTACACGCTGGATACAGGCAAAAGCCTGATTGAAGGCTATGCGGAGAAAAGCCGCGTTTATTTGTGGGTATTCCTGATTTTGTGCGTTATCTCGGCAACGATTAACGCGGGTGCGGTCGCCATCGTGACCGCCGCCATTGTCAAAATGGCGATTCCTTCGCTGACGCTGAATGTCGGCGCAATCTCCGCGCTGATTATGGCTTCCTGCCTGATTATCTTGGCGAGCGGACGCTACAAAGCCTTGGACAACGTTTCCAAAATCATCATCGTCAGTCTGACGATTGCCACAGTCGCCGCCGCCGCCATCGCCATGTCGCGCGGCATGCAAATGAAACCCGACTTTATCGAGCCTACCCCATGGACACTGGCAGGCTTGGGCTTCCTCATCGCGCTGATGGGCTGGATGCCTGCGCCGATTGAAATTTCCGCTATCAACTCTTTGTGGGTAACGGAAAAACAACGCATCAATCCTTCCAGTTACCGCGACGGTATTTTCGACTTCAACGTCGGCTACATCACCAGCGCGGTGTTGGCAGTCGTCTTCCTCGCCTTGGGCGCGTATGTGCAGTACGGCAACGGTGAGGCAGTGCAAATGGCAGGCGGAAAATACGTCGGTCAACTGATTAATATGTACGCCGTCACCATCGGCGACTGGTCGCGTCCGATGGTCGCATTCATCGCCTTCGCCTGTATGTACGGCACAACGATTACCGTAGTGGACGGCTACGCGCGCGCGATTGCCGAGCCGGTGCGCCTGCTGCGCGGCAAAGACAAAACGGGCAACGTCGAACTGTTCGCCTGGAACGTTTGGGTCGCAGGTACGGGCTTGGCAGTGATTTTCTGGTTCAACAGCGCGATGGCGGAGCTGCTCAAATTCGCCATGATTACCGCCTTCGTTTCTGCCCCCGTGTTCGCTTGGCTGAACTACCGCCTCGTCAAAGGCGACAAACGCCACAAACTGACGGCAGGTATGGACCTCCTCGCCATCCTCGGCTTGATTTACCTGACCGGATTTACGGTTTTGTTCCTGCTGAACCTGACAGGTATCTTGGCTGCACCTAAGTAAGCCCAATCAAAACAAAGGTCGTCTGAAAACCGGATTTTGGTTTTCAGACGACCTTTTGTTATGTATGGCAAAATGTTCAAACGAAGGGATGAACTTCAAACCGATGCCGCAAAGCAAACCGACATCGCCGCAGCCCATCAGAAACTCCGCCATATCCTTTTGAATTTCCAACCAAACCCATTATAATATCGCCTCCTCGCGCCGTCGCGGACGACTCCCGGCGGCATTTGTTATGGAAGAATTATGAAGCCGTCTATCTTAGAAAAACTACAACAACTCAGCGACCGACTGGAAGAAGTCACTCACCTCCTCGGACAGCCCGAAGCCACGTCCGATATGGACAACTACCGCAAGCTCACGCGCGAACACGCCGAATTGACGCCCGTGGTCGAAGTGTTCCAAAACTATCAACTGGCGCAAAGCGACTTGGCGGATGCCGAAGAAATGCTGTCCGACCCCGAAATGAAAGACTTTGCCGCCGAAGAAATCGAAGCGGCGAAAGCCAAAATCGACACGCTCGATACCGAACTGCAAAAACTGCTGCTGCCCAAAGATGCCGACGACGACAAAAACATCTTCATCGAAGTGCGTGCCGGAACGGGCGGCGACGAAGCCGCGCTGTTTGCAGGCGATTTGCTGCGCATGTACAGCCGCTACGCCGAGCGCAACCGCTGGCAGGTCGAAATCGTTTCCGCCAATGAAAGCGAACTGGGCGGCTATAAAGAAGTCATCGCCCGCATTGTCGGCTTGGGTGCCTACAGTCGTCTGAAATTCGAATCGGGCGGCCACCGCGTGCAGCGCGTCCCCGCCACCGAAAGCCAAGGCCGCATCCACACCTCCGCCTGCACCGTCGCCGTCATGCCCGAAGCGGACGAACTCGAAGACATCGAATTGAACCCCGCCGACCTGCGCATCGACACCTTCCGCGCATCCGGCGCGGGCGGTCAGCACATCAACAAAACCGACTCTGCCGTCCGCATCACCCACCTGCCCACCGGCATGGTGGTCGAATGTCAAGACGGCCGCAGCCAACACGCCAACAAAGCGCAAGCGATGAAAGTCCTCGCCGCCCGCCTGAACGACGCGCAAAAACGCGAAGCCCAAGCCAAAGAAGCCGCCGAACGCAAATCCCTCATCGGCAGCGGCGACCGTAGCGAACGCATCCGCACCTACAACTACCCCCAAGGCCGCGTGACCGACCACCGCATCAACCTTACCCTGCACAAGCTGGATTTTGTCATGGACGGCGACTTGGAAGAAATCACCAACGCCCTGATTGCCGAGCATCAGGCAGAGCTACTGGCGGCAATGGGCGATTAATGGGACGGTTGACGCTTGGTTTCAAAGCGTGAAGGCAGGCTTGATGGCGGGAAAACAAGTTCTGCCGCAGCGCAAATCAAGCCTCAGCCGTCGCCTGCCGTCCTTTCCGTAACCATAAAAATCATATGCGGAAATGACGTTTATCCTAAAAAGCCTTCCCTGCGTCCTCAAACGCAAGCTCAGATAAACCAATTCCACGCAGTCCTCCAACACCCCGCCCTTTTTCAGACGACCCATCCCAACCCATGAACACCCCGCTCACCCGCCGCCGTTTTTTCGCCATCGCCGCCCTGACTGCCGCCGGAGCGGCCGCGCCCTTCCTCCTGAACCGCAACCGCCCTGCCCCGTTACCAACTACCGACGAACCCGTCATTTGGAAAGGCATCGCGCTGGGTTCCGGCGCCGAGCTCCGCCTTTTCGGCGTTGACCGCAAAGAAGCCGAAATCCTCGTCAACAAAGTCCTCGCAGAAGTCGCCCGCCTCGAAAAAATCTTCAGCCTCTACCGCGAAGACAGCCTCATCAACCGACTGAACAAAGAAGGTCGTCTGAACAATCCGCCGCCTGATTTCCTCGCCCTGTTGAGCATCTGCCGCGACATCCACGCCCTGACAGACGGCGCGTTCGACCCCACCGTCCAAGTATTGTGGAATCTTTACGCAGACCATTTCCGCCGCAACCCGAGTGCCGAAACCCCGCCGTCCGAACCGGACATCCGGCGCACCCTCAAACTCGTCGGCTTCAAACACGTCGTCTTCGACCAAAAAGCCATCCTCTTCGAACAAAAAGGCATGGGCTTATCTCTCAACGGCATTGCCCAAGGCTACATCACCGACAAAATCACCGCCCTGCTGCAACAACACGGCATCCGCCAAGCCCTCGTCGATATGGGCGAAATCCGCGGCTTCGACACCGACAACCAACGCACATGGAACGTCGGCATCCGCAATCCCCAAAACGAAGAAGCCACCCTCCTGACCATCCCCATGCAAAACCAAGCCTTCGCCACCTCAGGCGGCTACGGTACCGTGATGGACGAAGCCGGCAAGTTCACCCACCTCTTCGACCCGCGCACCGGTACTGCCACACCGCGCTACCGCAGCGTCAGCGTCATGGCGCCGACTGCCGCCGTTGCCGATGCCTTCTCCACCGCGTTCTCCATCATGGACGAAGCCGCCATCCGAACCGCCGCGCGCGCCAAACAGGCAAAAGTCTGGCTGGTCATGCCCGACAACCGCATTGAAACCCTAGCCTGAACGACTTATCCGCTAAAATGGTGTACTACAAAGAAACGCAGCTACAAGGTCGTCTGAATGCCCAAACTCCATCAAATCATCGAACGTCATTGGCAACGCCCCAATCCGTTTTTATCTTTTCTGCTCAAACCCTTATCCATGCTTTTTGCCAAAATTGCGGCTAAACGGCGCGATGATTTCGTTTCAGGTCGTCTGAAAAGCGAAAAGCTGCCCGTGCCCGTGGTCGTGGTCGGCAATATCCATGCGGGCGGGACGGGGAAAACGCCGATTGTCGCCGCGCTGGTATCGGGCTTGCAGGAAAAAGGCGTCAAGGTCGGCATCATCAGCAGGGGCTATGGGCGCAAGAGTAAGGCGGTTCATGTATTGAATGCCGCGAGCCGTGCGGAAGATGCGGGCGACGAGCCTTTGTTGCTGTTCCGCAAAACCGGCGCACCGACGGCGGTGGGCAGCAGCCGTGCGGAGGCAGGCAGGGCGTTGCTGGCGGCGCATCCCGACATCGAGCTGATTGTGGCGGACGACGGTTTGCAGCATTACGCCCTGCGGCGGGATGTGGAAATCGCGGTGTTTCCGGCGGCGGATACGGGGCGGACGGATTTGGATTTGCTGCCCAACGGCAGTTTGCGCGAACCTTTGTCGCGTTTGGATTCGGTGGATGCGGTCGTTGTCAGCGGCG
Organism: Neisseria meningitidis; assembly: GCA_001062585.1. GTDB lineage: Bacteria > Pseudomonadota > Gammaproteobacteria > Burkholderiales > Neisseriaceae > Neisseria > Neisseria meningitidis_D. The sequence goes on along the minus strand of JVVZ01000424.1, from coordinate 27,449 downwards.
GCAAGGCGGATGCGTCGTTTGCGCCGTCTGAAAACATGTTTCACAGCCGTATCGAAACGGGACGGATTTACCGTTTGAACCAGCCGTCCGAAATACTGAACACAGGCCGTCTGAAAAACCAAACCGTCGCCGCCGTGGCGGGTATCGCCAAGCCGGAGCGTTTTTTCGATTCGTTGCGGAACATAGGCATCACCTTGAACCAAACCGTCGCGCTGCCCGACCATGCCGACATCGCAGCGGCAGATTTGCCCAATGCGGACACGGTCATTATTACGGAGAAAGATGCGGTCAAGTTTTCAGACGACCTCAATCTGAATCATGTATGGGTGTTGCCTGTTTGTGCGATAATCGAACCTGATTTGGCGGCGTTTGTGTTGGAACGGCTGAAAGATTCCCGACAGGTCGTCTGAAATCAATTGAATCTTTGTTGCTGTTTGTCTTGAATAATAAGGAAATTTATGAACCTGAAAAAACTGCTGCTCACTTTCGTTGCCATTGCCGCCTGTTCCGCCGCAACAGCCGCGCCCCCAAGCGATAAGTCTTTAAATAGATGGATGGAAGTCCAGCATATCGAACGCGACTTTCTCAAAAATTTGACCAACATGGCGGAAGCACAAAACCGACAGCTCATGCAACCGATCATCTCCTCATATCCACCGGAACTGCAGCCGCGATTACAAGCCGCGTCAGACCGTTATATGAACAAAGTGTTTAAAGCTTATTTCACACCGCAACTTAGAAACAAATTAATGAAAGAAATAAAAAAAGTTGCCAAGGACGAGTTCACTCAACAAGAGATTGATGCCATGATTGCGTTTTACGAGACTCCCGTAGGACAATCCATCGTGGAGAAAAATTCGGCATTCATAAAAAAACTCGCCAATATAGGGGCAAGCGAAGCGGATATGAAAGAAATAGAAACAATTAGCGAACACTACCTAATTGAATTTGAAAACGAAATTAAAAAAATCTTGCCTGAAGAATGTACCCCCTAAACCTTAAACAGGAGAAAAAGATGAAACTGAAAACCTTGTTATTGCCCTTCGCCGCGCTGGCATTGTGTGCCAACGCATTTGCCGCTACACCCAGCGACGCGTCGCTGGAGCGTCTGTTTGAAGTGCAGAAGATGGATGCCTTGTTGGAACAGTCTTTCCAAAGCATGGAAGGCATTGTGCTTTCCGATCCGAATGTACAGAAATTTTTGAAAGATGCGCCGGAAGACAAACGTCCGCAGTTGGAAGCAGTCTTGAAAAAGTATGCAACCCGGTCGATTGCCGAAATCAACACGCCGCAAGTGCGCGCCCAGTTGCGTAAAGCGGCTTTAGACGGCATGAAGACGGTTTATACGCAAGAAGAAGTCAACGCATTGATTGGCTTTTACAGCACGGCGGTAGGTCAATCGATAATGGACAAAACGCCGCGCTATCTTGAGGCAACGGTGAAGCCGATGATGGACATCCTTGCCGGCAAATACACCCAATCCAACCAAAGCGCAAACCTGAGACGTGAAATCCGCCAAATCATGTGCGAAGGCAAAAATCCTGCCCAAGCCTGCGCCAAACAGCCGAACAAACCGGCACGGAAAAAATAATGCCGCTTAAGGTCGTCTGAAAACGAGCGAAGCGAGTTTCGCCAAAACAAGCAAAGCGAGCTTCGCTAAAACAAGCAAAGCGAGCTTCGCTAAAACCATCAAACCCGAAAGAAACCCCATGGAAAAAAAATTCTTAGACATCCTCGTCTGCCCCGTTACCAAAGGCAGGCTGGAATATCATCAGGACAAACAGGAATTGTGGAGCCGTCAGGCGAAGCTGGCTTATCCGATTAAAGACGGCATTCCCTATATGCTGGAAAACGAAGCACGAGCGTTGAGCGAAGAGGAACTCAAAGCATGACCGAATTCGTCGTATTGATTCCGGCGCGGCTGGATTCATCGCGCCTGCCCGGAAAAGCCTTGGCGGACATCCACGGCAAACCGATGGTTGTGCGCGTCGCCGAACAGGCGGCAAAAAGCAAGGCGGCGCGTGTCGTCGTTGCCACCGACCATCCCGATATTCAGACGGCCTGTCAGGCGCACGGCATCGAAGTCGTCATGACTTCAAACCGGCACGAAAGCGGCACGACGCGCCTTGCCGAAGCCGCCGCTGCGCTGAAACTGCCGCAACATCTAGTGGTCGTCAACGTACAGGGCGACGAGCCGCTGATTGCCCCCGAACTCATCGACCGCACCGCCGAAGTTTTAGTGGAAAACAACGTACAGATGGCGACCGCGGCGCACGAATTGCACGATTTCGACGAATTTATGAATCCCAACGTCGTCAAAGTCGTCCTCGACAAAAACCGCAACGCCATCTACTTCAGTCGCGCCCCGATTCCCTATCCGCGCGATGCCATGCGTGCCGAAAAACGCGAATTGCCCGCCGAAACCGCCGTCCTGCGCCATATCGGCATCTACGCCTACCGCGCCGGCTTCCTGCAACGCTACGCCGAAATGAGCGTCTCGCCGCTCGAAACCATCGAATCGCTGGAGCAACTGCGCGTTCTGTGGCACGGCTACCCGATTGCCGTCGAAACCGCCAAACAAGCCCCCGCAGCCGGCGTGGATACGCAGGAAGATTTGGACAGGGTCCGCGCCGTCTTTGAGGCCGTCTGAAAGGAAAAACATGACCGATTTACGCCATTTGAGCCGCGAGGAGCAAAAACTGCTTGCCGATGTTACCCTGCTGGTTCAAAACGATGATCAAGAGTTTAACTATGAAATGTTGAAAGCCGCCGCGCCGGATGAAGCCAGCGGCGAGTTTTGGTTCCGTATGGCGGAAACGCTCAGTACGCTGCCGCCCAACCGTTCGCTGGATTTGCGCTTGAACGGCGGCAGGCTGACGGTTGCCGTGTCGATTTTGTCGGTATTGCTGCAAGACAGCCCTGAAATTCCGCAGCTTTGGGCGCAAAAGGTAATTGCGCTCAACTACTTGGCACACGGGCATCAGACCCGCGCGCGCGGTTTGGCGCAGCAGGCGGACAAGGCGGCGGAGGCCAACGAGGAAGAGTATTTGGCGAAGACTTTATCGCAAAACCTGCTTTCCACTTTGAAAGACGCATTGGAGCGGTTTCCCGAAGACACATGGTTTGCCGAAATGCGCGATGACGCATGGAAACATTTCGGCGCGGAACAGGCCGTCTGAAGTTTTGAACGATAAACGCAAGCCGTGTAAAATCATTTGAATTACGTTTCAAATCCATATCACTTAACAAGAAGGAACACCCATGAAAGTATTATTGTTAGGCGCGCCGGGCGCGGGTAAAGGCACTCAGGCACAATTCATCACCGCTGCGTTCGGCATTCCGCAAATTTCCACCGGCGATATGCTCCGCGCTGCGATTAAAGCAGGCACGCCGCTGGGTTTGGAAGCGAAAAAAATCATTGATGAAGGCGGCTTGGTGCGCGACGACATCATCATCGGCATGGTGAAAGAACGCATCGCGCAAGACGACTGCAAAAACGGTTTCCTGTTCGACGGCTTCCCGCGCACGCTGGCACAAGCCGAAGCGATGGTTGAAGCGGGCGTGGATTTGGACGCGGTCGTTGAAATCGACGTACCCGACAGCGTGATTGTCGACCGCATGAGCGGCCGCCGCGTCCACTTGGCTTCCGGCCGCACTTACCACGTTACCTACAATCCGCCTAAAGTCGAAGGCAAAGACGACGTAACCGGCGAAGATTTGATTCAGCGTGACGACGACAAAGAAGAAACCGTCAAAAAACGCCTTGCCGTGTACCACGAGCAAACCGAAGTGCTGGTCGATTTTTACAGCAAACTGGAAGGCGAACACGCGCCGAAATACATCAAGGTTGACGGCACTCAGCCGGTAGAAGCCGTAAAAGCCGAAGTATTGGGCGCATTGGGCAAATAAATCGAAAAGGTCGTACCCACGGGCAGGCTTCGCACTCTGAAAACAGAAAACCAGGTTTCAGACGACCTGTTTTTGATAAACAGCGTGTTGCAACCGAAAAATAATCATTCGGCGTCATTCCCGCGCAGGCGGGAATCCATTTCTGAATTTGGGCAATCGCTGTTTAAATCTGATGAACTGAGTTTTATCAATGGATTCCCGCCTGCGCGGGAATGACGGCTGATGTACCGGTTCAAATTTATCCGAAACAGTTTGTCGGGGGCTTGAGTCCGCGTAGGTCGGACATCAATGCCCGACCTACGGTTTGAATTTACGTTGTACTGCGAAAAAGACGATAAAGGTCGTCTGAAAACCCGAAACGAAAACACCATGAATCCTTTAATCACCGACTTCCAAACTCCGCAACAACGCACCCCCGTCATCGTTGCCCTTGATTTTGCCAACGAAAAAGACACGCTCGGATTCGTCCGCAACCTTGATCCGACGTTGTGCCAAATCAAAATCGGCAAAGAGCTGTTTACCGCTACGGGACGCAGTTTGGCGGAAAGCCTGATCCATCAGGGTTTCAAACTCTTTCTCGATTTGAAGTACCACGACATTCCCCACACCGTCGCGCAAGCCTGCAAAGTCGCCGCCGACATGGGCGTGTGGATGGTCGATATGCACGCATCGGGCGGCCGCCGCATGATGGAAGCTGCCGCCGAAGCCGTTGCTGGATACGGCACAAAGCCGCTCTTGATCGGCGTAACCGTGTTGACCAGTATGGAACAAAGCGATTTGGCGGAAATCGGTTTGAACATCGCCCCTGAAGAACAAGTCATCCGCTTGGCGAAACTGGCGCAAAGTTCGGGCTTAGACGGCGTGGTCTGCTCTGCCCAAGAAGCCGCGCCGCTGCGCCGCGAATTAGGGCAGGATTTTGTCTTGGTAACGCCCGGCATCCGCTTGGACGTTGCCGGCAACAACGACGACCAACGCCGCATCATGACGCCCGCCGAGGCATTGACGGCAGGTTCGACTTATCTGGTGATGGGCCGCCCTGTTACCCAAGCCGCCGATCCGGTAGCCGTATTGCGCGAAGTGAACCGCGTGGCGAACCTTGAAGCAAACTGATTTTCAGACGACCTTACAGGTTGAGGCCGTCTGAAAAAACACAACGGAGGCAATATGCCCACCAAGTTCCAACAAGAAACCCTCAAATCCCGTTTCGCACAAGCCAAAGTCCTTGTTGTCGGCGACGTGATGCTCGACCGCTATTGGTTTGGCGACGTGTCCCGTATTTCGCCCGAAGCGCCCGTGCCGGTGGCGAAAATCGGTCGTATCGACCAACGCGCGGGCGGTGCGGCGAACGTTGCGCGCAACATCGCTTCGCTGGGCGGCAAAGCAGGGCTGTTGTCCGTAACCGGCGACGACGAAGCCGCCAATGCGCTCGACGCGCTGATGGCGCAAGACGGCGTTGCCTCCTATCTGATGCGCGACAAACAAATCGCCACTACCGTCAAACTGCGCGTCGTCGCCCGCAACCAGCAGCTTATCCGCCTTGATTTTGAAGAACATCCCAACCGCGAAGTGTTGGAACAAATCAAACAGCAATACCGTGAAATCCTGCCCGAATACGATGCAATCATTTTTTCAGACTACGGCAAAGGCGGCCTGTCGCACATCTCCGATATGATAGATTGGGCAAAACACGCAGGTAAAACCGTATTAATCGACCCCAAAGGCGACGATTACGAAAAATACGCCGGCGCCACGTTGATTACGCCCAACCGCGCCGAATTGAAAGAAGTGGTCGGCAGTTGGAAAAACGAAAGCGAGCTGACCGAAAAAGCGCAAAACCTGCGCCGCCACCTCGACCTGACCGCTGTTTTACTGACCCGAAGCGAAGAGGGCATGACCCTGTTCAGCGAAGGCGAACCCATTTACCAGCCCACCCGCGCCCAAGAAGTTTACGACGTATCCGGCGCAGGCGACACCGTCATTGCCGGAGTGGGTTTGGGGCTGGCAGCAGGCTACACCATGCCCGAAGCCATGCACCTCGCCAATACCGCCGCCGGCGTCGTCGTCGCCAAACTCGGCACAGCAGTTTGCTCGTTTGCAGAGTTGAACAAAGCATTGGAAGAGCAGTAATTTCTTTTTCAGACGACCCCGTCTTTCCAAGGTCGTCTGAAACGAGTGCAACGAGTTTCGCTAAAACCAAAAAACAAAGGAAACCCAATATGACCATCATCGTAACAGGCGCGGCCGGCTTTATCGGCAGCAACATCGTCAAAGCCCTCAACCAACGCGGCATTACCGACATCGTCGCCGTTGACAACCTGACCCGTGGCGAAAAATTCAAAAACCTTGCCGAGTGCGAAATCGCCCACTATCTCGACAAACACGAATTCATCCGCCAAGTGCGCGGCCATCTTCTGCCTTACGAAAACATCGAAGCCGTCTTCCACCAAGGCGCGTGTTCCGACACCATGAACCACGACGGCCTCTACATGATGGACAACAACTACCAGTACACGCTCGACCTTTTGGATTGGTGTCAGGACGAGCGCATCCCCTTCCTCTACGCCTCCAGCGCCGCCGTCTACGGCAAAGGCGAAATCTTTCGCGAAGAGCGCGAACTTGAAAAACCGCTCAACGTCTATGGCTACTCCAAATTCCTGTTTGACCAAGTATTGCGCCGTCGCATGAAAGAAGGCCTGACCGCCCAAGTCGTTGGCTTCCGCTACTTCAACGTTTACGGACAACACGAACAACACAAAGGCCGCATGGCATCCGTCGCCTTCCACCATTTCAACCAATACCGCGAACACGGTTACGTCAACCTGTTCGGTGCCAACGACGGCTACGGCAACGGCGAACAAACCCGCGACTTCGTCAGCGTCGAAGACGTCGCCAAAGTCAACCTCTACTTCTTCGACCACCCCGAACTCTCCGGCATCTACAACCTCGGCACCGGCCGCAGCCAACAATTCAACGAACTCGCCGCCGCCACCGTCAACGCCTGCCGCGCCGCCGAAGGCAAACCTGAATTGAGCTTAAAAGAGCTAATAGAAGAAGAACTTATCCGCTATATCCCCTTCCCCGACGCACTCAAAGGCAAATACCAAAGCTTCACCCAAGCCGACATCACCAAACTGCGCGAAGCCGGATACAAGGAAGAATTTTTGGATGTCAAAGCAGGCGTCGAGCGCTACGTCAAATGGATGCTGGAAAATTTGGCTTAATTTGAAATGCGTATAAAAGAGGTCGTCTGAAAACTCGGATTTGAGGTTTTCAGACGACCTCTTTTATACAAACCTCGTCTGAAACCCCTTATAATCCAACCTTTCCCCTTTCTTCCCGCCCTCCCAATGTCCGAACTCTTCGCGCCCTCCTCCATTTCCGTATCCGAACTCAACGCCCTCGCCAAAGCCTTGCTGGAAGACCATCTTGCCGGCTTGTGGATTGCGGGCGAAGTGTCCAACCTGACCCGTGCCGCCAGCGGGCATTATTATTTCTCGCTCAAAGACAGCCGCGCTCAGGTGCGTTGCGCGATGTTTAAAGGTGCAGCGGCGCGTTTGGCGAAACCTTTGAAAGAAGGCGACCATATCGAAGTGGCGGGCAAAATCAGTATTTACGAGGCGCGGGGCGAATTTCAGATTACGGTGAACGAGGTGCGGCTCAAAGGCTTGGGGCAGCTTTACGAAGCCTACGAGCGGCTGAAGGCTCAGTTGCAGGCGGAAGGCGCGTTTGCGGCGGAACGCAAGAAACCTTTACCCGCCCGCCCACAATGTATCGGCATCGTAACCAGTCTGGCGGCGGCGGCTTTGCGCGATGTCGTTACCACCTTGAAACGCCGTGCGCCCGAAATTCCCGTCATCGTTTATCCGACCGCCGTTCAAGGCTCGGGCAGCGAGTTTCAGATTGCCCAAGCAATTAAAACCGCATCGCAACGCGCCGAATGCGATGTGTTGATTGTCTGTCGTGGCGGCGGCAGCATTGAAGACTTGTGGGCGTTTAATGAAGAGCCTGTTGTGCGCGCCATCGAAGCCTGCGCAATTCCTGTCGTCAGCGGCGTAGGACACGAAACTGATTTCACGCTCGCTGATTTCGTCGCCGCCGTGCGCGCGCCCACACCGACCGGCGCAGCGGAACTGGTCAGCCCCAACCGCCAAGAATCGTTACACCGTCTCGCCCAAGCCAAAGGTCGTCTGAAAACCGTTTTGGAACAACGCTATTTCGATGCCAGCCAAAAGCTCGACTGGCTCGCGCGGCAAATCCGCCACCCGCGCCAAAAACTCGACGAACAGCGCACCTACATCCGCAAACTGGCGCAAACCCTGTCCTACTCGATGACGCAAAACGTCCGCGCCCACACCGCTCGTTTCGAACGCCAAACCCAAGCCCTGAAACATTGCCGCCCTGATATTTCCGTTTACCGGCAAGACATCGACCGCTTTCAGACGACCTTGTCGCACGCCTTCCGCCAACTGCTCGCCCACCGCCGCCAAAGCCTGACCGCCCAAACCGCCCTGCTCGAAGCCGTCTCGCCGCAGCAAATTCTGGAGCGCGGCTTCTCCGTCGTCAAAAACACACGCGGACAAGTCATCCGCAACGCCGATGTTTTGAAGCAAGGGCAGAAACTGCACATCACTTTTGCCGACGGCGAAACCGACGTGCGCGTGACCAAAGAGCAGGCGCAGCGGGAATTGTTTGATTAATCGCCGGCTTGAATGAAGAAGGTCGTCTGAAAACGAGCGTGGCAAGTTTCAGACGACCTTTTGACTTTGATGGAAGGCAAGAAACAGGACTATCGTAAACTCAGATATAGTGGATTAACTCGAAACTGATCCCAAACAAAAAGGTCGTCTGAAAATGTTCAGACGACCTTTTGAGTTCAAACGATGAACGATTAGTGTTGATGCGCGCCACCGTGGTCATGACCATGGCCGTGATCCATGCCGGATTGCGGCGCGGTTTTCACTTCCAGTTGTACGGTTTGAGGTTTGGCATTTTTGAATTTCAGGGTAACCGGTACTTTTTCGCCTTCTTTCAGCGGTTTTTTCAGACCCATGAACATAACGTGGTAGCTGCCCGGTTTCAGCTCGGTTACGCCTTTTGCCGCCAGGGGAACACCACCTTTGACTTCGCGCATGCGCATCACGCCGTTGTCGTTGACATGGGTATGCACTTCAACGCGGTCGGCTACCGGGCTGCTGCCGCCGACCAAGAAGTCTTGTTTGGCTTCATCGTTGTGGATCTTCATGAACGCGCCGCCCATTTTCATGCCTTCGACGGTGGCACGCGCCCAACCGTCTTCAACGTGAACACCGGCTGCGGAAGCGGTGGATACCAAACCTGCTGCGATCAGGGTTGCCAATAATTTTTTCATGTATTGCTCCTTTATGATGAAATGGGTGGTTTTGTTGCGGCAAAAGCTTTCCGCGCGACATTGCATGTCGGTAATACTGTTCTCATCCTACATGCAATGGTCGTCTGAATGCTTTGACTCAGATTAAACAAAATGATTCAAATTAATTCATGAGAATTAATACTTAGTAAGTATAAATCATCTCAAAGTAAATTTAAACATACCCGCGCCACAATGCGATCGCCCACACGATACCCAGCATCGTCAAAGCGAGCAATTGCGCAGCGGAGCCGGCATCTTTGGCGCGTTTTGCCAACTCGTGTTTTTCGGTGGAAGTGTGGTCGACGGCGGCTTCGACGGCGGTGTTGAACAATTCGGTGATCAGCGAAACAAACGACGCAATAATCAGCAATATTTTGGTCGCGGAGTCGAAATTGAGGATGAAGGTCAAGACAATCAAAATCAGGTTCAGCCACAATACTTGGCGGAACGCGCTTTCATAGCGGTAGGCGGCGGCAAGCCCGTCTTTGGAATAGCCGAATGCGTTGATGATGCGTTTGATACCGCTTTTACCTTTTTTATCGGCAGCGTAAGAAGATGGTTTCATAAGTAATGTTTGTATCAATATTTATATTTGTAAAAAGGGGTCGTCTGAAAACGAACGAAGCGAGTTTCGCCAAAACGAGCGCAGCGGGTTTCGCTAAAACGAGCGAAGCAGGTTTTACTAAAACGGATTCGGGTTTCAGACGACCTTTCGGGATTATTGTTTGGACCAAGCTTCGACAGCGTCGGCAAACATCGCGGCAACGTCGAAGTTTTTTTGCTTCATGATTTCTTGGAAACCGGTCGGGCTGGTAACGTTGACTTCGGTCAGGTTGCTGCCGATGACGTCCAAACCTGCCAGCAAGATACCGCGGCGTTTGAGTTCGGGGGCGAGGGTTTCGGCGATTTCTCGGTCGCGTTCGCTCAATTCCTGCGCCACGCCGCGCCCGCCTGCCGCCAGATTGCCGCGTGTTTCGCCGTTTTGCGGAATACGCGCCAAAGCATAGGGGACGACTTCGCCGCCGATAATCAGGATGCGTTTGTCGCCGTGGACGATTTCGGGAATGTAGCGTTGTGCCATGATGGTGCGGGAATCAAGCTGCATCAGGGTTTCGAGGATGCTGCCGATGTTTGGGTCTTTTTCGGTCAGGCGGAAAATACCCATACCGCCCATGCCGTCCAACGGTTTGATGATGATGTCGCCGTGTTCTTTCAAAAATGCGCGGACATCGGCGGAACGGGTCGTAACCAGCGTAGGCGCGGTGAATTGGCTGAAATTCAAAATCGCCAGTTTTTCATTGAAGTCGCGCATCGCCTGTCCGCTGTTAAAGACTTTCGCGCCCTGCTGTTCCGCCAGCGTCAGGAATTGGGTGGCGTAGAGGTATTGCATATCGAACGGCGGGTCGGTGCGCATAATGACGGCATCGAAGTCTTTCAAGGTCGTCTGAACTTTGTCTGCCGCTTTAAACCATTCATGGTCATCGTCGCTTTTTGCACCGAGAAACTCAAACGGCGCAGCCTGAGCCGTCACCAATCCTTGCTGTACGGACAATTCGCCGCTCAAGGTATGGAAAAGCTGCCAGCCGCGTTTTGCCATCTCGCGCATCATGGCGTAGGTGGTGTCTTTGTAGGTTTTGAAACTTGCCATCGGATCGGCAATAAACAGGACTTTCATGGGAACTTCCTTATAAACAAACGACGTAATCATACCTTGTATTGAGGTCGTCTGAAAGGGCGCGGGCGGTTTGGCAAAGAGGTCGTCTGAAAAGCGGTTTGTGAATGGTTACACAAACTTCCTTTTCAGACGACCTCTTCGATTCTGCGTTTAAGCGGCGGCAAGGCTGATTAACTCTGCCGCGTGGCTGCGGGTCGTGTCGGTAATGATTTCGCCGCCAAGCATACGGGCGATTTCTTCGATACGCTGCTGATGGTCCAACACGCTGATTTCGCTGACAGTTTGTTCGCCTTCGCTGTGTTTGCGCACCTGCCAATGGTTTTCACCGCAGGAAGCGACTTGCGGCAGGTGGGTCACGGCGAGCACCTGATGTTTTTTACCCAAAGCACGCAGGGCTTTGCCGACCATTTCTGCCACGCCGCCGCCGATACCGGTATCGACTTCGTCAAAAATCAGCGTAGGGACTTGCGTGTATTGGCTGGTAACCACCTGCAAAGCAAGGCTGATGCGGGCAAGTTCGCCGCCGGACGCGACTTTGTTCAACGGACGGGACGGATTGCCTTTGTTGGCGGCAACTTGAAACTGTACCTGCTCCAAACCGTGCGCAGTGGGGGAAGACGGCAGCAGGACGATGTCGAAACGCGCGCCTTTCATGGCGAGATGCTGCATATGTCCGGTCGTTTCCTCGCCCAACCTGCCCGCCGCCTGATGGCGCATGGCGGAAAGAACATGGGCGGCTTCCTGATATTCGGCAAGGTTGCGGGCAACGGTTTGCGTCAACGCTTCCAAATCGGCCGCGGCTTGCAGGCTTTGCAGGCGCTCGTCGATTTCAGCCAGCTTTTGCGGCAGGGCTTCAGGCTCGATGCGGTATTTCCGCGCCATCCCCATCAGCTCGGCCATGCGCTGCTCCTGCGCCGCCAATTCATTGGGATCGATGTCGCTTCGGCCTGCGACGTCGCGCATATTGGCACTGATTTCGCCCAATTCGGCTTCAATGCTCGCCAGCATATTCAGGCTTTCGGCAAAGCGCGGCTCGATGTTTTGCAGATTGGTCAATAATTTTTGGCATTGATAAATTTGACGTTGGATGCCGTTGTCGCCATCAATGTAGTCGCCGACTTCTTCTGCGGCTTGCAACAGCTCGGCAGAATGGGCAAGGCTGTCGTGGCTTTGACTGAGGGCTTCCCATTCGCCTTGTTTGACGTCCAACTGGTTCAATTCGTTGAACTGCCATTCCAAACGCTCACGCTCGATAATGATGGTCTCGGCGTGTTCCTGCGCCTCTTGGAGGGCTTTTTTCGCATTTACCCAGTTTTGATAAAGCTGTCTGACGGTTTCCGCCTGCTCTTTGCTGCCCGCAAATGCGTCCAACAATTCGCGCTGGGCGGATTCTTGATTGAGGGAATGGTGGGCGTTTTGCCCGTGGATGTCGATAAGCTGCCCGCCGACGGCTTTAAGCTGCGCCAGTGTGGCGGCCTGATTATTGATAAAGCTGCGGCTTTTCCCTTTGGCATCGATGATGCGGCGGATGCTGAGTTCTTCCGCGTCTTCGTCCAAAAAACCCTGTTCCTGCAATTGGGCTTTGAGATCGGGCAAAAGGCTGATGTCGAACAATGCCGACAACTGCGCTTCCTTCGCACCGCTGCGGACTTGGCTGTAATCGGCCTTATCGCCCAACAAAAGCCCGATTGCGTCCAACGTAATCGATTTGCCCGCGCCTGTTTCGCCGGTCAAGACGGTAAAACCGCTTTGGAAATCCAGATTGAGGTTTTCAACAATGACAAAATCGCGCAGGGAAAGTGCCAACAGCATGGTAGTATTCCTTAGTAAATCGACCGCACATCGGCGGCTAACTTTAGATATGCTGATTATAACTAAGATTTTTTATAGTTTGAATAAGGTTTTCCTTATTTTATATCTAACAAACTGAATACAATGATATTATTTTTTAAAAAAAGGTCGTCTGAAAACCTATTTCCAGTTTTCAGACGACCTTTGCCAATCCTGCCTGATTTAATTAATCAGCCGCTCCGGCGTTTCTTCCTGCTCCTCTTCTTCGCCTGTCGGCGGCGTTTCGATCAATTCAGGCAAGACCAATTCGCCCAATTCCGTCAGCGGCGGCAAATCTTCCAAACTGTCCAAGCGCAAATCGCTCAAAAACGTCGGCGTCGTCGCCCACAATGCAGGCCGCCCGACCGAATCACGATGCCCGATCACTTCAATCCAGCCTCTGTCCTGCAAGGTCTGCATCACGTTCTGCGATACCGCCACGCCGCGTATGCCCTCGATATCGCCGCGCGTCACCGGCTGCTGGTAGGCAATAATCGCCAGCGTTTCCATCACGGCGCGGGAATAGCGCGGCGCACGCTGCTCCTGAAGGCTGCCCAGCCGCTCGAATGCCGCCTGAGCAATCTGAAACCGCCAGCCCTCGTGCGTATGCACCAGTTGCAACGCCCTACCCTGCCAACGCGTTTTCAACTGCGCCAACACGTCGATTAATTTGTCCTGCGACAGCGGCGGCACACACAATTCGCGCATGGATTTTTCGTTTAGGGGTTCGGTTTGGGTCAAAAGCGCAGCTTCAATCAGCGCGTCGGGAGGGAGTTTTTCAGTCATAACGTTAAAATTTAATTGTTTTGATGTTTTCAGACGACCTTGAACAAGGACTCTTTTCAGTTTTATATGTTGGTTTTAAATTTTACAAACAGGTCGTCTGAAAATTTTATTCTAAGGTTTCAGACGACCTTTTTGAGGGCAGTGAAACATCTTTTGGCATTCCACCATACCGCCCTACTCGTCCGCAGGCTTCTGCCCTTTGCGCTCTGCCTTCCTCGCTTCTCGAATGGCTTTGAGTTCGGCTTCTTTTTGGCGGGCTTTTTTGAGCCATGTTTCCCATTGGTTCGGCGTTTCGAGGGTGATTCTGCCGATTTTGCCTTCGCGGAAGTCGGTGAGGATGTTTTCGGCGGCTTTTTGGTAGTTGACCCGTCCGCCGCTGAGGACTGCGCCGCGTTTTTTGGCTATCCACTCGAGCCATGAGTTGTCGTCCCAGTGGCTGCTGGGGTCTTTGTCGGCTTGGTAGCGTTCTTGCAACATGGGGAGGTAGTGGCGGCGGAGGTAGTCTAGGAGCTCGAAGGCGACTTCTTCTTCGTCCAGCGCGTTGCGTCCGACTGCGCCGCCGGCGGCGAGGTTGTAGCCGCCTTCTTCGACGATGATTTTCGGCCACAGCATTCCGGGGGTGTCGTAAAGCCAGAAGTCGTCAGCGAGGAAAAGGCGTTGTTCGGCTTTGGTAATGCCGGGTTCGTTGCCGGTTTTGGCGGATTTTTTGCCTATCATGCCGTTGATGAGGGTGGATTTGCCGACGTTGGGGATGCCGCAGATGAGGACGCGCAGGGGTTTGTCTATGCCTTGGCGGTGGGGAATCATGGCGCGGCAGGCTTGGGTGATTTTGCCGTGTGCGCCGGTTTCGGAGGAATCGAGGGCGATGGCGCGGGTGTCGGGGCGGCTGTTGTAGTGTTCGAGCCAGATTTTGGTGCGTTCGGGGTCGGCAAGGTCTTGTTTGTTGAGGATTTTGAGTTTGGGCTTGCCTTTGGAAAGCTGGGCTAGCAGGGGGTTTTCGCTGGAGGCGGGCATTCGTGCGTCCAGCATTTCAATCACCATGTCGACGCTTTTGGCGCGCTCGGCGATGGCTTTTTTTGCTTTGTTCATGTGGCCGGGAAACCATTGGATTGCCATGTTTTGTTCTTTCTGTCTGATTTGCGGTGGGTCGTCTGAAAAGTGGTTCGGCGGTGTTTTCAGACGACCTGAGGTTTGTCCGTTTTCTGTGCAAAGGTCGTCTGAAAGCCTTCGCGGTTTTTCAGACGACCTTTTGGTTTGGGGCGCTCAAGGTTTAGAGGTTGCCGTGTTCGTAGCGGTAGTAGCCGGCTTCGTCCATACATTGTTCAAGGGATTTGGATTCGCGTCCGTGTTTGGCGTCGTGTTGCGCTTGTGATTTGCAAACGTTGATTTGGCGGGAAACGTCGGATTCGCTTGCGCCGGTGCGGTGCCAGCGGTAGGCGGGAACTTCGGTGGCGCAGGCGGCGAGTGTGCAGGCGAGTGCGAGGGTGATGATGGGTTTCATGGTTTTCTCCTTTTATATCGAAAAGGTCGTCTGAAAAGGGGAATCAGCGTCCGGACAGGTTTTGCGCCTGTCTGTGGCGGACCAGCAGTTCGTAATGCCCTTGCAGGCGTTGGGCGAGTTTTTCGACGACATAGACGGAACGGTGCTGCCCGCCGGTACAGCCGATGGCGATGGTCACGTAGCTGCGGCTTTCTTTTTGCAGACGCGGGAGCCAGTGGTTCATAAAGTGGTCGATGTCGTCCACCATTTCCTGCGCTAGGGGCTGCTGGTCGAGATACGCTTGAATGGGGGCGTCCATGCCGGTGTAAGGGCGCAGCTCGGGATCGTAATAGGGATTGGGCAGGCTGCGCATATCGAACATGAAATCGGCGTTGTTCGGCACGCCGTATTTGAAGCCGAAAGATTCGAGGATAACCAAAAGCCCTCTGCGCTCAATGTTGAGCCATTGTTGAACGGCGTAACGCAGTTGCTGCGCGTTCATTTTGGATGTGTCGATACAGTAGGCGATGTCTTTAAGCGGGAACAGCCATTCGCGCTCTTTTTGCAGGCTTTCCAGCAGGGTAAGGTTCAGTCCCGACAGTGGATGGCCGCGCCGCGTTTCGGAAAAACGGCGCACCAGCACGCTTTCTTCTGCCTCCACAAACAATACTTCGACCTGATGGCCTTCATCGCGCAGGTATTGGATTTGCTCCTGCGCTTCCTGAATGTTGATGCCGGAGCGGACATCGACGCTCACGCCGAGTTTGGTTTCATCGGCGCGTTCGATGTGGTGCAGCACCAGCGAAGGCAACATTTCCAACGGCAGGTTGTCCACGCAGAAATAGCCGAGGTCTTCAAGCTGTTTGAGGGCAACGGACTTGCCCGAGCCGGACAATCCGCTAATCAGGACGATTTTCATGGTTTTGTTCGTTTTCTTTGAGTTGTGTTTGATGGCGTTCGAGGAATTCTTTGGTACTGTCTTTGCCGCGCAACTGGAGGATGTAGTTGCGCACCGCCGCTTCCACCAATACCGCAAGGTTTCGACCGACGGCGACAGGCAGGGTGACGGAACGGACGTTGACGTTGAGGATGGACTCGGTTTCCGTGCGTATGCTCAAGCGGTCGAGCTGCTTCATGTAATCGTCGTCGGCAGCGACCAGGTTGATAATCAACTGAAGGATTTTTTTCGGACGGATGGAAGTTTCGCCGAAAATGTGGCGGATGTTGAGTATGCCCAAACCGCGCACTTCAAGGAAATCGCGCAGCATCGGCGGGCAGCGGCCTTCGAGCGTTTCAGGGCCGGTACGGAAAAGCTCGACCGCATCATCGGCAATCAGGCTGTGTCCGCGCGAAATCAATTCCAACGCCAACTCGCTTTTACCCAAGCCGGAATGACCGGTAATCAACACACCGACTTCAAATACATCGAGGAATACGCCGTGTTTGACGATGGAAGTTGCCAGCGTGCGTTGCAGATAAATCCGCAACACGTCCATCAAATACGGGCTTTCGAGCTTGGAGGTCAGCAGCGGGATGTCGTTTTTATGGCAGTAGTCGCGCAATTTGGGCGAAACCGCCAGACCGTTGGCAACGATGACCAGCGACATGGGGATATCGAAGAGTTCGCCGAAATCGTAATTCAATTCGCCCGATTCGAGGCGCTTGAGATATTCGGCTTCGGCAACACCGACGACTTGGATTTGATTGGGATGGATAAAATTCAAATGGCCGACCAACGCCAAAACGGGTTTGTCGGCCTCTACTCCGATGCGGTTGTCCGCACCCGAATTGCCTGCCGCCCAAGCAAGTTGGAGCTTGTGCTGATTGTCGGAAAACAGGCGGCGGACGGATATACTGGGCATTCTTTACTCTTCTGCCAGAAGTTTGCGCACCTCCTCGGCAGAGGTTGCGGACATCAAGGCTTCACGGACGGCTTTTTGCGAGAACCTGCCCGCCAGTTTGGACAAGACTTCCAAATGTTCGCCGGTCGCATTTTCCGGCACCAACAAAGTGAAAATCAGGGATACGGGTTTGCCGTCGGGCGCATCGAAAGCAACCGGCTCTTTCGTGCGGATAAACGCGCCGGTGGCTTTTTTCACGCAGGCATGACGGCCATGCGGGATGGCGACGCCCTGCCCCAAGCCGGTCGAACCCAGCTTTTCGCGGGCAAACAGGCAGTCGAAGACATCGCCGTGAGGTAATTCTGCTTCATGTTCAAGCAGCAGGCCCGCTTCTTCAAACAAGCGTTTTTTGCTGCCGACTTCCAAGTCTAAAACGATATGGGACAAAGGCAAAATTTCGCCGATAAGGCTCATAGAAATCTCTTTTGATGTGGCAAAATGAAATGGAATTGTACCGACTGTCTGTACAAACCTCAATCCTGAACACGCAATTTACACTCAGATTGCTAACAAGAAACGCTGCTTCTTTGATATTTCTTAACTCACACACAAGGTCGTCTGAAAACGGCGGCAAGTGTTTTACAGCAGGTTTGGCTACCAGACAAAACTCCGCCGCTATTATCAATCCGTCCTTCCCGAAAAGCAAAACGTCGTCTGAAACCCTTTTCAGACGACGTGTTAACCATCCTGTTGCCTTATAACCGTGTGGCAGCCAAAGCCCACAAATAATGCCCCGCCAAACCCAAGAACCACAGCAGGCCGATATAGTTGTTATCCAAAAACACTTTAAAACAAGTCTGACGGTCGCGCGTTTTGATGGCATGGTATTGACCGATTTGCAGCCACACCACCGCAGGCAACATGATCCAATACGGCCATGTCGCGCCGATTTTCACGCCCAACACCGCCATCAGCGCGGTAAACCAAAAATGGCAGAGCATGGAAGCGGAAATATCGTGATCGCCGAACGTGATGGCCGAAGTTTTAATCCCGATTTTCAAATCGTCTTCCTTGTCCGACATCGCATAAATCGTGTCGTAGGCAAGCGTCCACAAAGCATTGGCGGTAAACATCAGCCACGCCGTAGAAGGCACGCCGCTGCGGACGGCGGCAAACGCCATCGGAATCCCGAAAGAAAACGCCAGCCCCAAATAAAACTGCGGCAGCGGGAAAAACCGTTTGGTAAAGGGGTAAGTCATCGCCAGAAACAGCGCGGGAACGCTCATCACCCAAGTCAACAGGTTCAGCGGCGTCATGCAGAGGGCGGCAAGCAGGCAGAGGATGACGGTCAGCAGAATTGCTTCTGTTTTGGAAACCAACCCGCGGGCAAAGGGGCGGTTTTTCGTGCGCTCGACCGAACCGTCAAAATCGCGGTCGGCAAAGTCGTTGATCACGCAGCCTGCGCTGCGCATAAAGAACGTACCGGCGGTAAACGCCCAAAAAATATCCGCTTCCGGAATGCCTTCCGAAGCGACCCATAACGCCCAATAGGTCGGCCAAAGCAGCAGCAACGTGCCGATAGGCTTGTCGATGCGCATCAATTTGCCGTATATGACCATCCGTCCGACGGCATAGCGCGGGAAAAAATGTAGGAGAACACGTCTTATCTTCATGCGAATGTGAAAAATATGTTATTGGTATAATAAATCAATTTGTAATTATTGCTTAGCGTATTATGTTCATTATAAATCAATTTTTAGATTTTACTATTTTATTTAGACCCTTATCCCCAACTTTTACAGAAAGATACAAAAACGGCATATCCGCGCCCTACACAAACTGCGCCAACCCCGCCAAAAAATATTCCGTCAGTTCCAACACCTCGCCATCCCAATCAAAATAAGACCTGCGGGCGGCGACAGGTCGTCTGAAATCATCCTGACCGCCAACGTTTTCCATCAGACAAAACTCGAATGCCGAACGCTTCAGGGGCAGCGTGCCGTCAAACAGCCGCTCGCCCAAAGGCTGCGTGCCGCAATCCAACACGCCGCGCCAGGCTTGCGATTGCGGACTGCACGCGCTGCGCGCCTGTACGACGGGAACACCGTCCAGATGCAGCAAAACGTCGCGGACGAATTGCGGGGCGGCGGTTTCGGCATGGTTTTCGCCAAACGAATTGCCCTGCCCGTCCAGTTCGCCCATATACAGCACTTTTACCGTAAAACTGCCGCCCAAGGCGCGTAAAGCGGCGGTCAGCGATTGCGCTTGGCACAAAGCGGCGGCGCGTTCGTTCCAGCCCTGCGGCAGTTCGTCGGGAAGTTTGTCTTGCCAATTCAAAGGGGGATTCATGGGGTTTAGATTGATGTGTTTCATGGCATAATAAATAACTTTCAGACGACCTCTAATCTTAAAAAGGTCGTCTGAAAAATCATTCAGTAACGGAGATAATCAGGATGACGGGAACAGCCTGAATAACGGATTGTACATTCATTAGAATGCTTACTGCATTCTAATAAAGCACCTTTTTCCGCTTTACGAACATCCATATCGGTTGAAGTTCCATATCCTCCATTGCCAACAACTCCACCTATCGCTATCGCACCACATGTATTACGGTATTGTGTTATCAATTGGCATCCTTTCCCACTCTTTCCTATAGGATTCTCCCCACCACCTGCTTTAATACAATTTGCTAGTGCTTCTTTATTTGCTGAACGATAGCCTTCTGTATTGTTCTCAGCATAACCTATAGCCACATTAGCAGGGTTCAGATATATCGCTCCCCAACGATCAGGTATATTAATAACGCGGTTGCTTTGTCCGATGGCGCGGTTATTTCCAGCACACCCTGGTAAATTAGGGTGATAAACACACGGATTATTCATTTCGTTAGCATAAGATAAAGAATTAGATAAAAACAATGCAATCATTAAAAATATTTTTTTCATTTCATGTCCTTAGCGTGACCATCATTAATCCAAACCACTCTACATGATCGTAATCTGAGCAATGCCTAGTCGCGATGGGATATTACTTAGTTACCGTATAAAATTTTTCAGACGACCTCAAATCTTTAAAAGACCTTCTGAAAAATCAAATCAATCAACACGATAATCAGGGTGACGGGAACATGCAGAATAGCGTATTTCACAAGAATCAGAATATTTACTGCATGTTCTCAAAACTTCTTGCTCAAGTTCATCCAAATAGTCGCCACTTTTAATGGCATAGCCTTTGGTTCTTCCCATTGCGATGGCACTGCAAGAATTCCTATTTCTAGTTCCTAACCTGCACCCTTTTCCGTCAGGAGCTATAGGATTCTGACCGCCGCCTGCTTTGATGCAGCTTGCTAGTGCTTCTTTTTCAGCACCTCCATAACCTTTGGTATTATTATCTGAATAACCAAATACCCTATTTGCAGGATTATAATAAATGGCGCCCCAACGGTTGGGAATATTAATTACCCGTCGTGACGCAGACGAACCGTTTGCCCCGCACCCTGCCAAATCAGGACGTTGAATACAGGGATTCATCACCGGATCATTAATGGCATTCAGCCCGTCGGCAGAGATAAACCCACTTAATGCCATAGAAAATACTAAAAATATTCTTTTTACCATCTCATCCTCCATTTCTTACTGCCAAAGACACTGTGTTACTCCCTTTATCCTTAATCCCTAGGCACATTAGCAACAAACCTAAAAAACTTCAGCCCCTTAGAAATACTGCTTGGACAAATCATACAGCAAACACAAGCTAAACCCCAGTTCCGTCAGTATCGCCAGCGACAGCACAATTTCGTTCAGCAGCAATGCTCCGCCACTTTTAATCGTTTTCAGACGACCTTTCGTCCGTCTCCACCTTATCCAACTCCATCCACTCCGCATCGGGAAAATCTGTTTTCAGACGACCCTTTAGATACGCCGAGCTGTCTTGGGCGATGTGTTCGTCGCGGCTGTCGTGGATGTGGTTGAAAATCAGGCTGTGCAGGCTGATGCCGTATTGTTTGAGCGCGGCGAAGCTGAGCAGGGTGTGGTTAATGCTGCCGAGCCGTCCACTGGTAACGAGAATAACGGGATAAGCCTGTTGCTGAATATAATCAATGGTTAACAGGTTTTCCGTCAGCGGAACCATCAATCCGCCCGCGCCTTCGACCAACACGATTTCGTATTGTGCCGCCAGTTGCTCCGTGGCGGCGCGGATTTTGTCCAAGTCCAAAGTCCTGCCGTCCAGACGGGCGGCGAGGTGGGGCGAGGCGGGATAGCTGAAGATTTCGGGCATGGTCAGCCGCTGTTTGTCGGCTTCCTGCATGGGTATGCCCATGATGTTGCGGTGGACGGCGATGTCATCGGCGATGTTTTGGCAACCGGTTTGCACGGGCTTTTGCGTGATCACGCTTTTGCCCTGCTGCAACAATTGTTTTGCCAACATGCCGGTGGCGACGGTTTTGCCGATGTCCGTGTCTATGCCGCTGACGAAGTAAACGCCTTTCATTTGCTGTGTTCCTTCAAGATTTGTACGGTTTTGTCGACAAGTTCGGTCAAGAGGTCGTCTGAAATGATGTAAGGCGGCATGAGGTACACCAACCTGCCGAATGGGCGCACCCAAATGCCCTGCGCCACGCAATCCGCTTGAAAACGCGCCATATCCACGCCTTTTTCCAGCTCGATCACGCCGATGGCACCTAAAACGCGCACGTCTTTCACGCCGCGGATGTCCCATGCGGTTTTCAGACGACCTTTCAGGATGCTTTCGATGCGGCAGATATTTGCCTGCCAATCTTGGGACAAAAGCAGCTTGACCGAAGCGCAGGCAACGGCACACGCCAGCGGATTTGCCATAAACGTCGGACCGTGCATAAACACACCCGCTTCGCCTCGCGAAATCGTTTCGGTGACTTTTTGCGAAGTGATTGCCGCCGCCAGCGTCATATAGCCGCCGCTCAAGCCCTTGCCGATACACATAATATCCGGCACGACCTGCGCGTATTCGCAGGCAAACATCTTGCCCGTGCGCCCGAATCCAGTGGCAATTTCGTCAAAAATCAACACGATATCAAATTCGTCGCACAAATCGCGCAACCCGCGAAGATACTGCGGATGATAAAAATACATGCCGCCCGCACCCTGCACGACCGGTTCCAAAATAAAGGCGGCAATATCCGCATGATGCGCTTCAAACAAGGCGCGGACAGGCTGCAAATCCGTTCCGTCCCATTCATCGTCGAAACGGTTTTTCGGATTATCGACAAAATAACGCTGCGGCAGAGCGCTGCCGAAAATATGGTGCATCCCCGTTTCCGGATCGCAGACGGACATCGCGTTCCAAGTATCGCCGTGATACCCGCACCGCACCGTCGCAATATTCTGCTTCGCCGTCAAACCCCGCGCCTGCTGGTATTGCACCGCCATCTTCAGCGCAACTTCTACCGAAACCGAACCTGAATCCGCATAAAAAATACGGTCCAAACCCTGCGGCAAAATCCCGACCAATAATTTGCCCAGCTCCACCGCCGGCCCGTGCGTCAAACCGCCGAACATCACATGCGACATTTGCTTAATCTGCGCCTCAACCGCCTGATTCAAAACAGGATGATTGTAGCCGTGTATCGCACACCACCAAGACGACATCCCGTCAATCAGCCGCGTACCGTCCGCCAATTCGATATGCACGCCCTCCGCACGGCGCACCGGATAAACAGGCAACGGATCGGTCATGGACGTATAGGGATGGAGCAGATGGGCGCGGTCGAAATCGAGCAGTGAGGAAGTGTGTTCGGGCAACATATTTTCTGAGAAGGGTTTATATCAAATTCCGCTATTTTAACCCACTCTGATTAGATGACGACCTGAAAAGTCTCTATCGGATAAGGGAAAGGTCGTCTGAAAACCTGTTTTCGGTGATGTGGTTCATATCCGGCATAGTATGTAGAAAAATATCAGGCAGCCTTTTGTATGGCTGGAAGAAAATGGGTTGAACCGAGCGATTTGAGTAGGAAAATGCCGAATTAGCCGTGCTGGACTACGGTTGCTCATCCAGTATTTGTCGCAAAGTGGCAAACAGGTTGGTGCCGTTGGCAAATTGATAGAAATCGGGGCGGCCGGCTAGGAAACGGCGCAGTTCGCCGTATTGCTGCAGACGGAACAATACCAGCGCATAGAGTTCATTTTCCATGCCACCTTGTAACGGGCGACTTTGCATGAAGCGGCAGAAACCCTCTAAGTCAGGCACTTGCTGTGTAAAGCTGGCAATGTCGGCTTCTATTTGCCCGGCAGTCTGCCGTACCCAATCCAGCATTTGCTCAAGCGTAAAGTGGACGAAGTCGGGTTCTTGTATGCGCCACTCGTCTTGTATCCCTGTCAAACCCAGTGATGGTTCGCCATTGAGCCGACTGCTGAAGCTTTTCATCATTTCTTCTTCGCCGAAAAGTTTGAAAAACAACGAATCCAGACAATCCGGTTTGGCTTCTATGCGGATGGATACACGCTCACTGATGGATTGACCGTTAAACACGGCCACCATATAAGCCTGGACAACGCTGAAAATGTAGCCGTCTTTAACCCAATAAATAAAACCACCGGAGGCCGTCTGAAAGCCACGCGTTTTGAGTTCGGCTTTAAATAATTGTTCCAGCCATTGGCGTTTTACGCTGTCGCGGAATTTTTCGCACTTGTGTTCGGCTTGCACTTTGTCCCAAGCTTTGAGTAGAAGGGCGGGGAGGCGGTGAATATCCAGCATGATGATGTAGGTAAAGTTTCAGGTAGCCCAAAGGCTACCTGAAACTTTACAACTCAATCCCTTTCAGCTTCGCCACGGTATTGATGTCTTTATCGCCGCGGCCGGACAGGTTGACCAGAATCACTTGGTCTTTGCCCATTTTCGGCGCGTTGGCGACTGCCCATGCAAGGGCGTGGCTGGATTCGAGCGCGGGGATGATGCCTTCGAAGCAGCACAACAAATCAAAGGCTTCGAGTGCTTCGTCGTCTTTGGCGACGGTGTATTCGACGCGCTTGATGTCGTTCAGGTGGCTGTGTTCCGGGCCGATGCCGGGGTAATCCAAGCCTGCGGAAACGGAGTGTGTACCCAAGACTTGACCGTTTTCATCCTGCATCAGGTAGCTGCGGAAGCCGTGCAATACGCCGATGGGGGCTTTGCTGGTAATCGGCGCGGCGTGGTCGGGGGTGTCCACGCCCAAACCGCCGGCTTCCACGCCGACGAGGCGCACGTTTTCTTCGCCGATATACGGGTGGAACAGCCCGATGGCGTTCGAGCCGCCGCCGACGCAGGCAACGGCGACGTCAGGCTGTCTGCCGATGGCTTCCTGCATCTGAGTTTTGGCCTCGTTGCCGATGACGCATTGGAAATCGCGCACCATTTCGGGATACGGCGCGGGGCCGGCGGCGGTGCCGATGATGTAGAACGTGTCGTCCACGCGGGCGACCCATTCGCGCATAGCTTCGTTCATCGCGTCTTTCAGCGTGCGGCTGCCGCTGTCGACGCTGACCACGTTTGCGCCCAATAATTTCATGCGGAACACGTTGGGCATTTGACGCTGGATGTCGTCCGCGCCCATGTACACGTCGCAAGTCATGCCGAAGCGGGCGGCGACGGTGGCGGAGGCCACACCGTGCTGACCCGCGCCGGTTTCGGCGATGACGCGTTTTTTACCCATGCGGCGGGCAAGCAATGCCTGACCGATGGTGTTGTTTACCTTGTGCGCGCCGGTGTGGTTCAAGTCTTCGCGTTTCAACCAGATTTGCGCGCCGCCCAAATGCTCGGACAATCGCGCGGCATGGTAAACGGGGCTGGGGCGGCCGACGTAGTGTTTCAAATCGTGGTGGAACTCTTCCCAAAACGACGGGTCGTTTTTCGCTGCTTTATAGGCATCCGCCAGCTCTTGCAAGGCGGGAATCAGTGTTTCGGAGACATAAAGTCCGCCGTGTTCGCCGAAAAAGCCCTTCTCGTCGGGCGCTTGGTAGTTTTTCATCGGATTTCTTCCTTGTCTGTTTTTTCAGACGACCTCGCTTTAAGAAGGTCGTCTGAAAGGGAAAATTGTCGGCAATTATAACTGTTTTTCACACAAACCCGCCATTTCGAAAAACGCCCGATACGCTGCCGCCTTTTTCGCCAAACTCAAAGGATAAGCGCGCGAAGTCGATGGCAGGCGGGTCAGGGTCAAATCCCGCCCGGCAAACGGAAACGGCACGGTTTCGCCTGTTTTCGGCATTTTGATGCCGCCACCCTGAATATCGAGCAGGATTTCCGTCGCCTTGCCTCCGGTGGTGCAGATATGGCGGCAGTCGGGCATCTGCGCCAACACCGCCGCCAAATCGACGGTTTCGACCACTTGCAAAAACTTGTCCGACGCATTGCCGTGTTCCCGCACCGCCTTTAACACGGTCGGGCAGGACGCAATCCCCCGTTCGCGCAAAAACGCCTTGATTTTCTCCGCATCAAACGCTTTTTCAGACGACCTTTGGAAATGCGCCGCATCATTAAAAAACACAAGCCCATAAACGCGCCACATATCGTTTTGAAAATTCGGATAATGAAACTGCATCGCGCGTTTGTCTTCCTTGGGTGGGAACGTCCCCATCATCATTACCGTCGCCTGCGGCGGCAGCAAAGCGGGGAAAGGATGGGATTCGATTTCAAGCGGAGCGGACATCATAATTTCCTTGATAAAAAATATTGAACACGAGGCAGCCGGTTGCCGCCTTTTCAGACGACCTTTTGCCCATACCGCATCAGCGTCATGCCGCCGACTGCCGCCGCGCAACCCACAACCAGCGAAATATGCAGCGGTTCGCCCAAAACCCACGCCGACGACAGCATACCGAAAATCGGCACGAGCGTAATATAAGCCGCCGCGCTGCCTGCGCCCAAAGTCTTCACGCCTTCGAAATACCACGCGTAGGCCAATACCGTCGCGCCGATGACCAGCCACGCCAATGCCGTCCAACCGCGTGCATCCATCGCCGCCATTGCCTCAAAAGGCATTCCATCCGTCCACAACGCCACCACCGACAACATCAGCGCGCCGATGAACGACGTTGCCGCCGTTACCGTCAGCGCGTCTATCCCGCGCAAAACCGCACGCCCGATTAAGGTATAAGCCGCCCAGCAGACCACGCAGCCGAAAATCAACCACTCCCCCGCCTTGATGCCGCCCAACAATACCGTCAACGGCTGCCCTTGCGTTACCGCCGTTATCGCGCCACAGACCGCCAGCAGCATACCCGCCAAAATCTTCGCATTTAAACGTTCGCCGAAGAACCAAGCCGCCAGCAGCAGCGTCAGCACGGGATTCACTGCCACAACCACCGCCGCCTTGCCCGCCGGCATCGCCTGCAAACCCAGCATGAAAAACACCGCATAGCCGCACACCCCGACGGAAGCGGCTGCCGTCAAGCCCAGCCATTGCCGCGC
Organism: Neisseria meningitidis; assembly: GCA_001062585.1. Lineage (GTDB taxonomy): Bacteria > Pseudomonadota > Gammaproteobacteria > Burkholderiales > Neisseriaceae > Neisseria > Neisseria meningitidis_D. Next base: position 1,110 of record JVVZ01000424.1, on the reverse strand, counting down.
CGACAAAGCCGCCAAGGTCGAAAACCTGCTGCGCGCAAACAGCCAACCCAACAACAAAACCGAAGCCAACACAAACCGAACCGCCCCGCCCGTCAGCGGCGGCAGCGACTGCCCCAGCATCCGCCCCATCGGCCAAGACGCACCCCACAACACCGCCATCCCCAGCAGTTTCAAATGTACAGAATAACGTTCCATCTCATTCCTTTATCAACAAAGGTCGTCTGAAAACCCGATTCCAAGTTTTCAGACGACCTTCCAATATGGCTGTTGCCAACAGATTACTTGGGCTGCCAAGAGTCTTTCAGCGTTACCGTGCGGTTGAACACGGGCTGCTCGGGGCGGTGGTCTTTGCGGTCGGTCACGAAATAGCCGATACGCTCAAACTGCCAACGGCTTTCGGCGGGCAGGTTTTTGGCTGCGGGTTCGGCGTAGGCGGTGATTTCTTTGACGGACTCGGGGTTGAGGAAATCGGTAAACGGCAGGTATTCGCCGTCTTCGCCGCGCACGGCATCGGGACGCTCGACGGTAAAGAGGCGGTCGTACAGGCGGACTTTGATTTCGGCGGCGTGTTCGGCGGAAACCCAGTGAATCACGCCTTTGACTTTTCTGCCTTCTGGATTTTTGCCCAAGGTGTCGTGGTCGATACTGCATTTGAGTTCGACAACGTTGCCCACTGCGTCTTTCACGACTTCGTCGCACTTGATCACATAGCCGTGACGCAGGCGTACTTCGCCGCCGAGTGTCAGGCGTTTGAAGCCTTTGGGCGGATTTTCGGCAAAGTCGTCTGCCTCGATGTAGATGGTTTGGGACACGGGGATTTCGCGCTCGCCCATTTCTTCGTGATTGGGGTGGAACGCGGCGCTACGGCTTTGGGTTTTGCCGGCTTCAAAGTTGGTCAGGGTCACTTTGAGCGGGTTCAAGACCGCCATCAGGCGCGGAGCGGAGTTTTCCAACTCTTCACGAATCGCACCTTCCAACACGCTCATATCGACGATGTTTTCAGATTTAGAAATACCGGCGCGTTTGGCAAACAGGCGCAGGCCTTCGGGCGTGTAGCCGCGACGGCGCATACCGGAAATGGTGGGCATACGCGGGTCGTCCCAGCCGGCA
>JVVZ01000423.1:0-6259 GCA_001062585.1 Neisseria meningitidis | reverse complement strand
TAACATAGGAAAAAAGAAAATGAAAAGATTGTTTATATTTGCTCTAGCTTGCTTCGCCACGAGCTGTACTTTAACCCACAAAGTCGAATCATTGCCTGATGCAAAATTTAATCAACCTTATTCAGTAAGCGTAAACTTTACCGGCGGGCTTAGATCATATCCTGACTCTTTTCGCGCAACCATTACGCCTGAAGATTCGGGTTTATCTGTTTCCTCTGTAACTGGGAAATGGGACAATGAAACGGTTATTTCCGGAACCCCAATAACCAAACAAGATATTACGGTTGAAATATCTTATTATGTAAGAGGCGCAGTAGGCTGGTTTGAAAGTAAGGATCAGAAGAAATTTTATCAGATAAAAATTAAAGAATGAGGTGAGGTAATCTGAAGGCAGCGTGATTTGACCGTTTTTATTCAAACGCTGATGCAATACATTCACTCAATCGAAGCGAAACGCGATAAGGCTGTCCGAAAGGACATTTGAACAAACGGTCTTCCGGTAAACACGGTTTTCCACACAAAGAGACGTCGTCTGAAAACAGCAGAAGTTTTCAGACGACGTCTTTACTTTTACGCAATGTTTAGAAGCGGTAGTTCACACTTAGGCGGATATCGCGGCCCGGTTCAGGCAGGGAGTTGGCACCTGCGCGTTGGCTGTGCGGCTTGTAGTTTTTATTCAAGACATTGTTGACGGCGAAGTTGACGTTCAAGTCGTCTTTGCCCGTCGGCTTCCAGTTGGCGAAGACATCGTTGACGCCGTAGCCCGCACGGACAACATTCAGAGCTACGTCAGAGCCGCGCGATGTCGGGGCATAGCCTGCATTTTGGACATAGCGTCCGCGCCAGCCGATTTCCAGGTTCGGATTGTCGAATTGGTACGACAGACCGGTTGTCCATGTACGTCCCATCGGGATAGCGGTTGTCACGATGTCGGCGGTATCTCCGTTCAGCTTCGGTCTGCTGTAAGCTACGCCTGCGCGGGCGGTCAGACCTTTCCAACGGTAGGCGGCGTTCAGTTCGTAACCTCTGTTTTTCAGCTTGCCGCCGTTAAACCAAACATAGTTTCGCCCTTCTTGGCGGATGGCTTGCACATCTTTGATTTGCTGATGGAAATAGCTGCCGGAGAGCGTCAGGGCAGAATTCCAGCGGTAGTTGAAGCCGATTTCCGCATTTCGCGAGCGTTCCGCCTTCAAATCAGGCGATGCGGTAATTGGTCTGTCGTTTACTAAAGCCGCTTCGTACAGGCGTGGGCTGCGGGTCGCATAGTTCAGACTGGTGTTGATGGAGAATTCGGGGGAAATGTCATAAACTAAGCCGATGCTTGGATTGAAGTTGCCGTCTGAATTTTCTGTTTTGCTGCTGGTTTTCATTTTCCAACGGTCATAGCGCAGACCTGTGGTCAGCGTAACCGGTGAGAGATCCCAAATACCTTCAACATATGCGCCTGCATCGTTTTTCTTCTCTCCACCTTCTCCATTTGAGCTACTTTTTTGAGTACGCCAGTTTAATCCGTATTTTAAGGTGTGGCGGTCAAATAGACGGCTGTCAAGATTTAGGTTGGCTCCGTATGTCCGTACTTCGCCGTCCAATTCATAATTGGGATTGGGGGCTTCGTCGCGTTTTGTATTCAAGCGGTAAACATTGGCTTTGATTTTTTCGATAAAGCCCAAGTTTCCGCCTTTGAATTCCAAGTTGGTGGTGTCTTGGGTCAGCGTGCGGTAACGCGGCGAGTTGTTGGCGGTATTCGGAATACGGTTGCCGTTGGCATCCAAAATGTATTGACCCGTGCGGCGGTCGGTTTGGAATACTTGTGAGAAATCAAACTCCTCGCGCAGAGCGCGCTCCCCATATTGTTTCTCTTGGCGGTGGCTTAATTCAATGCGGTTGTCTTCGTTGAAACGATAGCCGATTTTGCCCAACAAACCGCGCGAACCCAATGCGCTGTTCAAAACCTTATCGCCTCCAAGCAGATTACGGTAGCCTTTGCCTGCTGTGTATTCTTTTTCGCGCACGAAATTGCCTGAAACCAAAGCGTCAAAACCGCCTGCCTGACCGTAAACGCTTGCGCCGCGCGAATAGCCTTTATTGCTGCTGATACCGGCATTTACTTTGAAACCGACGTTTTGACCTTCTCTCAGTAAGTCTTTGGCTTCAACCGTTTCGGCAACAATCGCGCCGCTGGTTGCGCCGATACCTGCTGAGGCCGAACCCGTACCTTTTTGCACGGCAACGACTTTTACCAATGCGGGGTCAAGCATAAAGCGGCCGTTGTGGTGGAAAATCTGGCTGTCAGTGTAAGTATCGTCAACTTTATAGTCTATTTGGTCTTGTCCCATGCCGCGGATGGTTACCCACTGCGACTGACCGTTGCCGCCGCCGAAACTGATAGAGGGTTCGTTGAACAATACGTCTTTTAAATCAGTGGAAGTCGTTTCTTCCATACGTTTCGTTGTTACACGGTGTGTGGCGCTTGTAGCCTGACCTTTGACGGTAACAGTATCAAGGGTAACGCTTTCTTTCGCTTCGTTTTCCGCGTGGGCAAAGCCGGCGGCGAGTGCCAGTGAAAGCAGGCTGAATCGGAACAGGGGGGAAGTCATGTAAATTTCCTTTTGGGATAAGTTTCAGTTCTTTAACTAAACTATTTATTAATAATAATTTTTATTTATTTTAAAGATAGGATATTATTTTGTAAAGGCGTACATAGGTTTGCATCCATCGTTTCATGCCTTTTGCTGATTGAACCATTTGAAGCTTGCCGACTGTAAAAGTTCATCTGAAAATGCCTGCCTGTTTGAACCGTATTGAGAGATAGTGCGCAATCTGTCATGCCCGTTTTCAGACGACCCCGCATAGAAAATTTTTACTTCTTCCCTTGAATTTATCGGGCCGAACCCTAATTTGCCGCTGTGTTCAGGTAAGTTTGTTGACAAACTTGCCGCCTTATTTTTCAAACCGCATCTGCCGGCTGAAGGCAGATGATTGTTTTCAAACTATTTATCGGAGCATAAAACATGACCATCCGTCCTTTACACGACCGCGTCGTCGTCAAACGCTTGGAAGCTGAAGAGAAAACCGCATCAGGCATCGTCCTGCCGGGCGCAGCCGCCGAAAAACCCGATATGGGCGAAGTGATCGCCGTGGGCGCAGGCAAAATCGGTAAAGACGGCAACCGCCGTCCGCTGGATGTCAAAGTCGGCGACAAAGTCATTTTCGGCAAATACAGCGGCCAAACCGTAAAAGCCGACGGCGAAGAGCTGTTGGTAATGCGCGAAGAAGACATTTTCGGGATTGTGGAATAAGCATTCCGTGCATTCAAAACGACAGGTCGTCTGAAAAGGCTATACAAGGTTTTCAGACGACCTCAGACAGAATCAAATGTATTAAATAAATTAGGAGAATCAAAATATGGCAGCAAAAGACGTACAGTTCGGTAACGAAGTCCGCCAAAAAATGGTCAGCGGCGTGAACACTCTGGCAAACGCCGTCCGCGTAACCTTGGGCCCTAAAGGCCGCAACGTAGTGGTTGACCGCGCATTCGGCGGCCCGCACATCACCAAAGACGGCGTTACCGTCGCTAAAGAAATCGAATTGAAAGACAAATTCGAAAACATGGGCGCGCAAATGGTGAAAGAAGTCGCGTCCAAAACCAACGACGTAGCGGGCGACGGTACGACTACCGCCACCGTACTGGCGCAAGCCATCGTAGCCGAAGGTATGAAATACGTTACCGCCGGCATGAACCCGACCGACCTGAAACGCGGTATCGACAAAGCCGTCGCCGCTTTGGTTGAAGAGCTGAAAAACATTGCCAAACCTTGCGACACTTCCAAAGAAATCGCCCAAGTCGGCTCGATTTCCGCCAACTCCGACGAACAAGTCGGCGCGATTATTGCCGAAGCGATGGAAAAAGTCGGCAAAGAAGGCGTGATTACCGTTGAAGACGGCAAATCTTTGGAAAACGAATTGGATGTCGTCGAAGGTATGCAGTTCGACCGCGGCTACCTGTCCCCTTACTTCATCAACGACGCAGAAAAACAAATCGCCGCGCTGGACAATCCGTTTGTTTTGCTGTTCGACAAAAAAATCAGCAACATCCGCGACCTGCTGCCTGTTTTGGAACAAGTGGCAAAAGCCAGCCGTCCGCTGTTGATCATCGCTGAAGACGTAGAAGGCGAAGCCTTGGCGACTTTGGTCGTGAACAACATCCGCGGCATCCTGAAAACCGTTGCCGTTAAAGCCCCGGGCTTCGGCGACCGCCGCAAAGCCATGTTGCAAGACATCGCCATCCTGACCGGCGGTACCGTAATTGCCGAAGAAGTCGGCCTGTCTTTGGAAAAAGCCACTTTGGAAGACTTGGGTCAAGCCAAACGCATCGAAATCGGTAAAGAAAACACCACCATCATCGACGGCTTCGGCGACGCTGCCCAAATCGAAGCGCGTGTTGCCGAAATCCGCCAACAAATCGAAACCGCAACCAGCGATTACGACAAAGAAAAACTGCAAGAGCGCGTTGCCAAACTGGCAGGCGGTGTGGCAGTGATTAAAGTCGGTGCCGCTACCGAAGTCGAAATGAAAGAGAAAAAAGACCGCGTGGAAGACGCGCTGCACGCTACCCGCGCAGCCGTTGAAGAAGGCGTGGTTGCCGGCGGCGGCGTAGCCCTGTTGCGCGCCCGTGCCGCTTTGGAAAACCTGCACACCGGCAATGCCGACCAAGACGCAGGCGTACAAATTGTCTTGCGCGCCATTGAGTCTCCGCTGCGCCAAATCGTTGCCAACGCAGGCGGCGAGCCTAGCGTAGTCGTGAACAAAGTGCTGGAAGGCAAAGGCAACTACGGTTACAACGCAGGCTCAGGCGAATACGGCGACATGATTGAAATGGGCGTACTCGACCCCGCCAAAGTAACCCGTTCCGCGCTGCAACACGCTGCGTCTATCGCCGGCCTGATGCTGACAACCGACTGCATGATTGCCGAAATCCCTGAAGAAAAACCAGCTATGCCTGACATGGGCGGCATGGGTGGTATGGGCGGCATGATGTAAGGTTGCCCCAACCTAAGCGAAACAAAAACCTGCACGAACAACCGTGCAGGTTTTTTTCTTTGGAAGAAGGTCGTCTGAAAACGAGAAGGGTAGATTTTCAGACGACCCTGGCTTATCTTGCCTGCTCCATAGCAGCCGTTAACGCATTAAAATTTTGCATTAGAGTTGCTTTATCGAACCAGCCAGCCAGTGTAAACAGCTGTATAAGAATCCCTATAATCAGAACCATGCAGCAGAAGTAAAAAAGATAGCCTTTGAATACCGTCCAAACTTTAACCTGACCCATCTTCATCAAGCCGACAGCCTGCGCCCAAAACGCCCAAGTTTTCCAAAACATCAGCAGCGGCGTAATCTGTGGGACATAAAACACAAGCAGCGCGGGAATCATCAGAGCCTCCGATGCCAAGATGAATCCCCATAAAGGCAGGCGCGGCGCGCCGTTTCCGCTCAAAACATAACGCATCACGCGGCTCAAAATCAGCCACTTTATAACGGTAACCAACACGCCAAAGACGGCGGTGGCAGTGCTGACACCGAGCAAGGTCGACATATCTGCCGCATTAATCATGCCCAACAGCAGCAAAATCGCCAAAATGACAGGCAGCATATAGAAATAATCAGCAGGATTTTTATAGCGCAGACGCAGAATATCCCACATATCTTTTAAAAAATCATACAACATCAAACAGATATCTTCAGAAACAAAAAAGCGATTGTATCTTAAAACGACACATAGGTCGTCTGAAATCGACAATCCTCCCCGATGGAAAAATTATGGGTGCCGACGGTCGATCTCCAGCGGATTTTGTTCAAAATCATCGAAATTTAATTTAAGTTAAAACAAAAGTTTATAAAATATCTCCGCACCATTTCAAAATAAACCTTGCATGAACCCGTTGTTTTTGGTTTAATGCCCACTTCCCTGCAATGCAGATGAAGGCCAGATAGCTCAGTTGGTAGAGCAACGGATTGAAAATCCGTGTGTCGGCGGTTCGATTCCGCCTCTGGCCACCATAAAAACCGCCTAAGGCGGTTATTTTTTTATCTCATGCCACCAAGCATCATAAAGCCAAACCCTGTCGATAAGACATCCCACAATTTTTCATTTTATTCTGTCATCTGACCCTGCCCCTTTCCGCTAATCGAAACGTCTTTTGTATTTGAAATATAGTGGATTAACTTTAAACCAGGACGGCGTTACCTCGCCTTAGCTCAAAGA
>JVVZ01000422.1:0-222 GCA_001062585.1 Neisseria meningitidis | reverse complement strand
TTGCCGAAATTCGGAGAATGCCCTCTCCCCAGCCCTCCCCCACGGGGGAGGGAGCGGGTTGCAGCAGATTCAGGCGTTGCAGGTCGTCTGAAAAAGAATGCCCGAAACATCAACAGCGGGAATTTTTCAGGCAGCCTTTATCGCAAGACAGATGGAACAAACACCGCAAGCGTTTTTTCAGACGACCTTTGAACCCGTCGGTAGGGTGTGTGCCGCAAGGCA
>JVVZ01000045.1:0-5766 GCA_001062585.1 Neisseria meningitidis | reverse complement strand
ACTGTCTGCGGCTTCGTCGCCTTGTCCTGATTTAAAGTTAATCCACTATATTTACAAAACAGTTTAACAGAAATGGCTTGAACGTTATTGGTATGCTTGGTCGGCACAGACAAAAAAGGTCGTCTGAAAAGTATTTTTCAGACGACCTTTGCTCATTTCCGACAACTTTTAAATCAGTTCCAAGTCCGGGCCGGCGTTTTGGGCGCGGCGGCTGCGCAGTTGGATGTCCAAACGCAGGTCGTGGGCGGAGTCGGCGTTTTTAATGGCGTCTTGGAAACTGATGTCGCCGCGTTCGTACAGCTCGTAGAGCGCTTGGTCGAAGGTTTGCATGCCCATGGCGGTAGATTTTTTCATCATTTCTTTGATGCTGTGGATTTCGCCTTTTTGAATCATTTCGGAAATAATCGGCGAATTGAGCAGGATTTCCACTGCGGCTACGCGCCCCTTGCCGCCTTCGCGGGGAATCAGGCGTTGCGAGATGAAGGCTTGCAGGTTGAGCGACAAATCGGTCAAAAGCTGGGTGCGGCGCTCTTCGGGGAAGAAGTTGATGATGCGGTCAAGCGCTTGGTTGGAGTTGTTGGCGTGCAGCGTGGCGAGACAGAGGTGGCCTGTTTCGGCGAACGCCAAGGCGTAGTCCATGGTTTCGCGGTCGCGAATCTCGCCGATGAGGATGACGTCCGGCGCCTGACGCAGGGTGTTTTTCAGCGCGGCAAACCAGTTTTCGGTATCCACGCCGACTTCGCGCTGGGTAATGATGCTTTTTTTGTGTTGATGGACGAACTCAATCGGGTCTTCGATGGTGATGATGTGGTCTTGGCAATTTTCGTTGCGGTGGTCAACCATCGCAGCGAGCGAGGTGGATTTGCCCGAGCCGGTACCGCCGACGAAAATCACGAGGCCGCGTTTTTTCATCACCACGTCTTTCAAGACGGGCGGCAGATTGAGGCTGTCAAAATTCGGGATTTTGCTGGTAATGGAGCGGAACACCAACGCCGTCGCGCCGCGCTGCACCATGGCATTGACACGGAAGCGGCTGGTATCGGGCAGGCTGATGGCGAAGTTGCATTCGTTGGTGGAGGAAAACTCTTCGATTTGTTTGGTGGACATAATCGAAAAAGCGATTTCCATACATTTTTCGGAGGTCAGCGGCTCGTCGGTAATCGGCGTGATTTTGCCGTCCACTTTCATAGCGGGCGGAAAATTGGTCGTAATAAAGAGGTCGGAGCCTTTGTATTTGTTCATATGGCGTAGCCAAGTGAACAATTCGTCTTTTGCGCTGGGGGGATTGGTCATCATGATATTGGATAATTTCGGTGGTTATTTTATTAAAATGGATTATATCAAATAAATCATGATACATAAAAATGGCAAGATTACCGTATCGAATAATAGGACAGGCGGGCAATATGGCGGATTCAATACGGGTATGGAATGCCGCCGCTGCTGTTATAATACCGCCCACAATTTCATGGAAGGATAAAAAATGTCTGTACAAACAGTGGCGGTCATCGGTGCGATGGAGCAGGAAATCGAGCTTTTGCGCGAAGCAATGGATAATGTCAAAAGCGTGTCTTTCGGTAAGTTTACCGCCTACGAAGGCGAGATGTCGGGCAAACGCATGGTGTTGGTATTGAGCGGCATCGGCAAGGTCAACGCTGCGGTTTCAACGGCTTGGGTTATCCATCAATTCGCGCCTGACTGCGTCATCAATACCGGCAGCGCAGGCGGCTTGGGCAAGGGGTTGAAAGTCGGCGACGTAGTGGTTGGCACGGAAATCGCGCACCACGACGTCGATGTAACGGCGTTCGGCTATGTTTGGGGACAAGTGCCGCAACTGCCCGCCGTATTCGTTTCAGACGACCTCTTGGTCGGCAAGGCAAAACAGGCGGCGGAAGTGTTTGAAGGCGCGGCGGTAGCGCAAGGCTTGATTGTCAGCGGCGACCGCTTTGTCCACAGCAGCGAAGGCGTGGCGGAAATTCGCAGCCACTTCCCCGAAGTCAAAGCGGTGGAAATGGAAGCAGCGGCGATTGCGCAAGCCTGCCACCAGTTGAACACGCCTTTCGTCGTGATTCGCGCGATGTCCGACTCGGCGGACGAAAAAGCAGACATCAGCTTTGAAGAGTTTTTGAAAACGGCGGCAGCAAGCTCGGCGAAAATGGTGGAAAAGATTGTCGCGTCGCTGTAAAACACGCATAAAATCATGCGGAAACAGTAAATTTCCGCTAGAATGTCAGGCTATTTCACTTTGCCTGAAGGTCGTCTGAACGGTCTATTTGATTTTCAGACGACCTTTTCAGAATCACTGCTTATCTTTCAAAATAACAATATGAAAAATATCCGAAATTTCTCCATCATTGCCCACATCGACCACGGCAAATCGACGCTTGCCGACCGCTTCATCCAATACTGCGGCGGCTTGGATTTGCGCGAAATGAGTACGCAGGTACTTGATTCCATGGACATCGAAAAAGAGCGCGGCATCACCATCAAAGCGCAAACCGCCGCGCTCAACTACAAAGCACGCGACGGACAGGTGTATCAACTCAACCTGATTGACACGCCGGGACACGTCGACTTTTCTTACGAAGTTTCCCGTTCGCTGTCCGCCTGCGAAGGCGCGCTTTTGGTCGTTGACGCATCGCAAGGTGTGGAAGCGCAAACCGTGGCGAACTGCTATACCGCGATTGATTTGGGCGTGGAAGTCGTACCCGTTTTGAACAAAATCGACCTGCCCGCCGCCGACCCCGAACGCGTGGAACAGGAAATCGAAGACATCATCGGCATCGATGCCGTCGGCGCGGTGCAATGTTCCGCCAAAAGCGGCATCGGCGTGGAAGACGTTTTGGAAGAAATCGTTGCCAAAATCCCCGCGCCGACCGGCGACGAAAACGCGCCGCTGCAAGCCGTTATCGTCGATTCGTGGTTTGACAACTACGTCGGCGTGGTCATGCTGATTCGTGTGAAAAACGGCACCATCAAGCTGAAAGACAAAGTACGCTTTATGAGTACCAAGGCGGAAACGCAGGTCGAGCAACTGGGCGTATTCACGCCGAAATCGGTTCAAAAACAAGAACTCAAAGCCGGCGAAGTGGGCTTTTTGATTACCGGCGTGAAAGAATTGGGACAGGCGAAAGTCGGCGATACGGTTACTTTGGTTGCCAACCCCGCTTCTGAGCCGCTGCCCGGCTTCCAAGAAGTACAAAGCCAAGTATTCGCGGGCCTCTATCCCGTGGAGAGCCACGACTACGAAGCTTTGCGCGACGCTTTGGAAAAATTGCAGCTTAACGATGCTTCACTGAAATTCGAGCCTGAAGTTTCTCAGGCATTGGGCTTCGGCTTCCGCTGCGGTTTCTTGGGCCTGCTGCACTTGGAAATCGTACAGGAACGCTTGGAGCGCGAGTTCGACATGGATTTGATTACCACCGCGCCGACGGTGGTTTACGAAGTCGTGTTGAAAAGCGGCGAAAAAATCGAAGTCGAAAACCCGTCCAAACTGCCCGACATCGGCAGCATCGAAACCATTCTCGAGCCGATTATCACCGCGACCATCCTCGTGCCGCAGGAATACGTCGGCAACGTCATGACTTTGTGTAACCAAAAGCGCGGCGTGCAGGTCAATATGCAGTACATGGGCCGTCAAGTCATGCTGACTTACGATTTGCCCATGAACGAAGTTGTAATGGATTTTTTCGACAAACTCAAATCCACTTCCCGCGGCTATGCCTCGCTGGACTACCATTTCAAAGAATTCCAACCGTCTGATTTGATTAAGCTCGACATCATGGTCAATGGTGAAAAAGTCGATGCCTTGAGCCTGATTGTGCACCGTCAAAGCGCGGTTCACCGAGGCCGCGAGCTGGCAGCGAAAATGCGCGAGCTGATTCCGCGCCAAATGTTCGACATCGCCGTCCAAGCCGCCATCGGCAGCCAGATTATCGCCCGCGAAAACGTCAAAGCCCTGCGTAAAAACGTCTTGGCGAAATGTTACGGCGGCGATATTACCCGTAAGAAAAAACTTCTCGAAAAACAAAAAGCAGGCAAACGCCGCATGAAACAAGTGGGCAACGTGGAAATTCCGCAAAGCGCGTTCTTGGCGATTCTGCAAGTGAGCGACAAATAATGAGCACAAATTTAATCTACGGCGCGATTGCCGCCATCGTTATCGGCATTTTCCTCTATTTCATAAGCAGCAAAGAACGTCAGGAAAACGGAGAATGGAGCTCCGGCCTGCAATGGGCGTATCTTTTGTGCATGATCGGCGTTTTCGGCATCCTGTCTTTTTACATGAGTTTTACCGCCGTATTGCTGATATTTGTCGTATTCACCGGCATCGTTTGGGCCATTCACAAGGGTCGTCTGAAAAAAGTTCCGTCGCACCAGGACAAAGCCCACTTTACCGACTATATGAGCGGCTTTTTCCCAATCATCCTCGTCGTCTTCATCCTGCGCACCTTTATCGCCGAACCATTTCAAATCCCGTCCAGCTCCATGCGCCCGGGCTTGGTTAAAGGCGACTTCATCCTTGTGAACAAATTCGCCTACGGCATCAGAACCCCGATTATCAACAACGTCCTGATTCCGACCGGACAAATCGAGCGCGGCGACGTCGTCGTGTTCAACTACCCCGTCCAGCCTGAAATGAACTACATCAAGCGCATCGTCGGACTGCCGGGCGATACCGTCGAATACCGCGACAAAGTCCTGACCGTCAACGGACAAGTTGCCCCCGACCAACCGAACGGCACCTACTCCTACCCTGATGATACCGAACCGTCCGTAATCCACAACCCCGAACTTTTTCAGACGACCCTCAACGGCAAAACCTTCAACATCCTGAAAGAGCCCGGACAACCCTCCGTTTTCATTCCCTCGCTCGACAACTACCGCATGAAAATCATGCCTGAAAACGGTTATTCCATAGAGCAAAGCGGTTTGGAACACTGCCAATACGCCGAAGACGGCAGTGGCTTTAGCTGCAAAGTGCCAGAAGGCCGCTACTTCGCCATGGGCGACAATCGCGACAACAGCGCCGACTCCCGCTACTGGGGTTTTGTAGACGACAAACTTATCGTCGGAAAAGCCTTCTTCGTGTGGATGAATTTCGGCGATTACAGCCGCATCGGCAGCAGCATCCAGTAAGTTGCCCGTTTCATTCCGATAAAACACAAGGTCGTCTGAAAACTGATTTTCAGACGACCTTTTTTATGGCAATTTAAAATTTGTGTCTTAGATGAATATTAAATTTAATATTAAAAAAGGCTTGAAATATTATTAACTCAAGAGATGGTTAGGAAGATGATAATCATAAATTACCCAGAAAGAGTAAATTTTCAAAAATTAACAAATATTAATTAAGTAAAGCTGTTTGTATTTGTTTATAATATTACGATGGTGTAAGTGTTGTTTATATTTGGTTTTTTAATTAGCAAATAATCTAGTTGTTTTAAGTAAAGTTACTTTCAGTTAATGAGGATTATATTTATGTTTACTCAGAAGAAATCACCTATTACTCATTTTGTATTAACAGGTATTTGTGCAGCAGTTTTAGCTGCATGTGCTAGCTCGAATGGAGAACCGGGTTCACCGACAAGTCCATCTGTGGCACCTAATGATATTAGTAATAATACCAACAAAGGTAATTCCAATAAGGAAAATACAAATAAACCCAATACCGGTAAAGACAACGCCGGTAAGGACAACTCAACCAAACCCACTACCGGTAAAGATAACTCCGGTAAAGACAATGCAACCAAGCCTACTACCGGT
>JVVZ01000421.1:0-4093 GCA_001062585.1 Neisseria meningitidis | reverse complement strand
GTTCTCTTTGAGCTAAGGCGAGGCAACGCCGTAATGGTTTAAAGTTAATCCACTGTATCGTTTCAAACCTTATTCGCCAGCCATCCGTGTTTCCGGCTGTCGGAGGAAGGAACAAGGCATCACGGCGGTAAAAAGGTCGTCTGAAAAACGGCGGGTCGGGTATGAATTGCTTACCACGCCGTTTTCAGACGACCTTTCGTGTTATCGCGCCTTTATTTCACTTTGCCCTTCAATGCGCCGTAGCCTGCAGCGTCCATTTGTTCCAGCGGGATGAATTTCAAACTTGCGCCGTTGATGCAGTAGCGCAGGCCGCCTTTGTCTTTGGGGCCGTCGGGGAAGACGTGTCCCAAGTGCGAATCGGCGGCATGGCTGCGCACTTCGGTGCGGCGCATGTTGTAGCTGAAGTCGTCGTGTTCGGTAACGGCGGCGGCGTTAATCGGGCGGGTGAAGCTCGGCCAGCCGCAGCCGGAATCGAATTTGTCGGCGGAACTGAACAGGGGTTCGCCGCTGACGACGTCCACATAAATGCCGGGCTTGAACAGATGGTCGTATTCGTGGCTGAAGGCGTATTCGGTCGCGCTTTTTTGGGTCACTTGGTATTGCTCTTCGGTCAGAATGCGTTTGAGTTCGGCATCGCTGGGTTTTTTATACGTTGCCGCGTCGAAGCCTTTGCCTTGCGGGGCGGCTTTGGTTTTGCCCGGCAGCGGTTCGTCGGCTTTGCGGATGTCGATGTGGCAGTAGCCGTTGGGGTTTTTAATCAGGTAGTCCTGATGGTATTCCTCGGCGTCGTAGAAGTTTTTCAGCGGCTCGTTTTCGACGACGAGGGGCTGTTTGTATTTTTGCTGCTCGCGTTTGAGGGCGGCGGCAATGACGGCTTTTTCGGCGGGATCGGTGTAGTACACGCCGCTGCGGTATTGCGTGCCGGTGTCGTTGCCTTGTTTGTTGAGGCTGGTCGGGTCAACGACGCGGAAATAGTATTGCAGGATGTCGTCGAGGCTGAGTTTGTCGGCATCGTAAGTCACTTTGACGGTCTCGGCATGGCCCGTATCGCGGTAGGACACGTCTTCGTAGCTCGGATTTTTCGTTTTGCCGTTGGCGTAGCCGGATACTGCGTCAACCACGCCGTCTATGCGTTGGAAATAGGCTTCCAAGCCCCAGAAGCAGCCGCCGGCGAGGTAGATGGTGCGCGTGTTCATGATTTTTGAATCCTTTTTCTGTGTGTCGGGTTTGTAGAACGCGTTTTTCAGACGACCTAAATCGGCATTCGGGTCACGGATTAACGCCAATGCCTGCGCTTCGTTGATGCTGCCTTTGACGATGCGCTGCACGTCGCCGTCTTTACCGATTAACGCCCAAGAAGGATAAACGCTGATATTCAGGCTTTGGGCGATGGTGCCGCCGTTGTCGGTCACGACGGGCAGCTTAGGATAGTTCAAACCGGCATACCATTTCTGGAAGTCGCCGTCTTTTTTCTCGTGCAAAAAGCCGGGGGAGGCGACGGTAATCAGGTTGACGGAGCTGAACCGCTTGTCCTGCGCCCATTTTTCGGTTTGTCCCAATTCGGACAAACACAAAGGACACCAGCTCGCCCAGAATTTAATCAGGGTCGGTTTGTCTTTTTTCAAATAAATATCGGCGGGGCGGTTGTCCGCAGTTTTCAAAGTGGACAAAGTGTGCGGCACGGTCGCGGCTTCGGCATCGGCAATTTTGGGCGAACAAGCGCCCAGTGCAAACAGACAGCCGAACTTGGCGCAAAGGGAAAAGAAGGTACGGGGTTTCATCTCTATGTTTCCTGTGTGGACGGTTTGTATGATTAGACGTTGGGAATGTCCAAACCTTACAGCCTTGTACATAAAAAAGCAAAAGGTCGTCTGAAAACAAACGCCCATATTATTAAATTTGCATTCTCAAACAGCATTTTCATTGCAGCGGCGGCATAAAAGGCATACACTGACTACACACGACTACAACAACAGGAGAACTTGAAATGAAACAATTGGCCATGTACATCAACGGACGCTTTGAAAACGATTTCAACGGCGAATGGCGCGACGTATTGAACCCTTCCACCGAAGAGGCCATCGCCCGCGAACCTAAAGGCGGCAAAGCGGACGTTGACCGCGCCGTAGCGGCGGCGCGTGCGGCGCAACCGGCATGGGAGCGGCTGCCTGCGGTCGAACGCGGCGCGTATTTGCGCAAAATCGCCCAAGGCATACGCGAACGCGCCGACGAGTTGACCGACACCATCGTTGCTGAAGGCGGCAAAACCAAAGACTTGGCGCGCGTGGAAGTCATGTTCACCGCCGACTATCTCGATTACCAAGCCGAATGGGCGCGCCGTTACGAAGGCGAAATCATCCAAAGCGACCGCCCGCGCGAAAACATTTTATTGTTCAAACGTCCGCTGGGCGTCGTGGCAGGCATCCTGCCGTGGAACTTCCCCTTCTTCCTGATTGCCCGCAAAATGGGCCCTGCTTTGGTCACGGGTAACACCATCGTCGTCAAACCCAGCAGCGTGACCCCGATCAACTGCCACATCTTCGCCGAAATCGTCGATGCGGTCGGACTGCCCGCAGGCGTGTTCAACGTGGTGAACGGCCCCGGCGCGGAAATCGGCAATGCCTTGTCCGCCCATCCGCAAGTCGATATGGTCAGCCTGACCGGCTCCGTCGAAGCAGGCCGCCAAGTGATGGAAGCTGCTTCCGCCAACATCACCAAAGTCTCGCTGGAACTCGGCGGCAAAGCGCCCGCCATCGTTTTGAAAGACGCGGATTTGGACTTGGCAGTGAAATCCATCTTGGCTTCGCGCGTCGGCAACACCGGTCAAATCTGCAACTGCGCCGAGCGCGTCTATGTCCACAGCAGCCTGAAAGACGCGTTCATTGAAAAAATGACCGCCGCCATGAAAGGTGTGCGCTACGGCAACCCTGCCGAAGCCGAAGCAGGCGCGCTGGAAATGGGGCCGCTGATTGAAGAGCGCGCCGTCAAAGCCGTTGCCGAAAAAGTGGAACGCGCCGTCAAACAAGGTGCGACGCTGGTCTGCGGCGGCAAACGCGCCGAAGGACGCGGCTATTTCTTCGAACCGACCCTGCTGACCGACACCGACAACAACATGGACATCATGAAAGAAGAAACCTTCGGCCCCGTCCTGCCCGTTTCCACTTTCGACACGCTCGACCAAGTCATCGCCTTGGCAAACGACTGCGAATTCGGTCTGACCAGCTCCGTGTACACCACCAACCTGAACGAAGCCTTCTACGTCACCCGCCGCCTGCAATTCGGCGAAACCTACATCAACCGCGAAAACTTCGAAGCCATGCAGGGTTTCCATGCTGGCTGGAAAAAATCCGGTATCGGCGGCGCGGACGGCAAACACGGTTTGGAAGAATACCTGCAAACCCAAGTCGTTTATCTGGAAACCAATATTTGATAACGCCCTGATGCGTTGATATAAAAGGTCGTCTGAAAATTTTCAGACGACCTTTTTCTATGTTCGGACGCAACGTATTAAGGCGGGACACAAAACATCATCGCGACGGTTCAAACCAGACGATTTGTCCTTTATCGATATGTATCGGCACGGTATCGCCGGCGGGTAGCTGTCCGGCGGGCAGAAGGGTGGTCAGTTCGCCGTATTCGGGGTGGGCGAAAGTCAGGCGCAGGCTGTCGGGCAAGGGGGTGAGGGACAGGATGCGGCAAGGTGTGCCTTGCGGGTCGGGACGGATGGCGTGTGTCGGGATGTGGCGCGTATCGTCGGTGTTGGGCAGTCCGAGCAGGCGGGCGGCTTGGGCGTCGGCCGGGCGGCGGAAGAGTTCGGCGGGCGTGCCGTATTGGAGGATGCGCCCTTCGTGCATGAGGGCGATATGGTCTGCCAGCGCGGCGGCTTCTTCGGGGGAATGGGTCACGAGGACGGCGGGGATGTTTTGACGGCGGATGCTCTCGTCGGTCAGGCGGTAGAGGTTGTGGCGCAGATGGGTGTCTAGGCTGGAGAAGGCTTCGTCCAAGAGGAGCAAGGACGGTTTGATAATCAGGGCGCGGGCGAGGGCGAGGCGTTGCTGTTCGCCGCCGGAGAGGCTGCCGGGTTTGCGGCGGG
>JVVZ01000420.1:0-2428 GCA_001062585.1 Neisseria meningitidis | reverse complement strand
ACTGTCTGCGGCTTCGTCGCCTTGTCCTGATTTAAATTTAATCCACTATAGTTTTTACCAACCGCCGCACACCTGAAACCCTAACTATGCACATTCTCACTTTTAGTGTGCATTATTAGTGTTTTAGCGTGCGGCATTCTGAAAGGAACGAAATGTTCGATAAACACGTTAAAACCTTCCAATACGGCAATCACACTGTTACTTTGGAAACCGGCGAAATCGCGCGCCAAGCCGCAGCGGCTGTTAAAGTATCGATGGGCGATACAGTTGTTTTGGTTGCCGTGACCACCAACAAAGAAGTCAAAGAAGGTCAAGACTTCTTCCCTCTGACTGTTGATTACCTTGAGCGCACTTACGCCGCAGGTAAAATCCCCGGCGGTTTCTTTAAGCGCGAAGGCAAACAAAGTGAAAAAGAAATCCTGACCAGCCGTCTGATTGACCGTCCTATCCGCCCGCTGTTCCCTGAAGGTTTCTACCATGACATCCAAATTGTTGCGATGGTGGTTTCCGTTGACCCTGAAATCGATTCCGATATTCCTGCCATGCTCGGCGCATCCGCTGCGCTGGTGTTGAGCGGCGTACCGTTTGCCGGTCCGATTGGTGCCGCGCGCGTAGGTTATGTAAACGGCGTGTACGTATTGAACCCGACCAAAGCCGAATTGGCGAAATCTAAGCTGGACTTGGTGGTTGCGGGTACATCCAAAGCCGTTTTGATGGTGGAATCCGAAGCTAAAATCCTGCCTGAAGATGTGATGCTGGGTGCCGTCGTTTACGGTCACGACCAAATGCAGGTGGCGATTAACGCCATCAACGAGTTTGCCGACGAAGTAAATCCTGAAGTATGGGATTGGAAAGCGCCTGAAACCAATGAAGAATTGGTTGTCAAAGTGCGCGAAATCGCAGGCGAAGCCATTAAAGAAGCGTTCAAAATCCGTCAAAAACAAGCGCGTTCTGCCAAATTGGACGAGGCTTGGAATGCAGTAAAAGACGCGCTGATTACCGAAGAAACCGATACTTTGGCTGCTAACGAAATCAAAGGCATTTTCAAACATTTGGAAGCCGACGTTGTCCGTACCCAAATTTTGGAAGGTCAGCCGCGTATCGACGGTCGCGATACCCGCACCGTCCGTCCGCTGAATATCCAAACCGGTGTATTGCCGCGTACACACGGTTCTGCCCTGTTTACCCGTGGCGAAACCCAAGCCCTTGCCGTAGCGACTCTGGGTACTTCTCGCGACGAGCAAATTATTGACGCACTCTCTGGCGAATACACCGACCGCTTTATGCTGCATTACAACTTCCCACCGTATTCTACCGGCGAAGTGGGTCGCGTCGGCGCACCGAAACGCCGCGAAATCGGACATGGCCGTTTGGCAAAACGCGCACTGGTTGCCGTATTGCCGTCTCCTGAAGAATTCAGCTACACCATGCGTGTTGTTTCCGAAATTACCGAGTCTAATGGTTCGTCTTCTATGGCTTCTGTCTGCGGCGGCTGCTTGAGCCTGCTGTCTGCCGGTGTGCCTTTGAAAGCACACGTTGCCGGTATCGCGATGGGTCTGATTTTGGACAACAACAAATTCGCCGTATTGACCGACATCTTGGGTGATGAAGACCACTTGGGCGACATGGACTTTAAAGTTGCCGGTACGACCGAAGGCGTAACCGCGCTGCAAATGGACATCAAAATCCAAGGTATTACCAAAGAAATCATGCAGATTGCTTTGGCGCAAGCCAAAGACGCGCGTCTGCACATCTTGGAACAGATGAAAGCCGCCGTGACAGGTCCGCAAGAGTTGTCCGCTCACGCTCCGCGCCTGTTCACCATGAAAATCAACCAAGACAAAATCCGTGAAGTCATTGGCAAAGGCGGTGAAACCATCCGTGCGATTACTGCTGAAACCGGTACTGAAATCAATATCGCGGAAGACGGCACCATCACTATTGCTGCAACCACTCAAGAAGCCGGCGACGCTGCGAAAAAACGTATCGAAGAAATCACTGCCGAAGTGGAAGTGGGCAAAGTGTACGAAGGTACTGTGGTTAAAATCCTCGACAACAACGTCGGCGCCATCGTCAGCGTGATGCCGGGCAAAGACGGTTTGGTACACATCAGCCAAATCGCCCACGAGCGCGTACGCAACGTCAGCGACTATCTGCAAGTCGGTCAGGTTGTGAATGTGAAAGCATTGGAAGTGGATGACCGCGGCCGCGTGCGTCTGTCTATCAAAGCATTGACCGAAGCTCCTGCGCGCGAAGAAAAAGCGCCTGAATAATCGTTGAGCCGATTTTGATTGATAAAAGGTCGTCTGAAAAATTTCAGACGACCTTTTTTACTGAATGCGGATAAACAAAGTAGGGGGGCAGGAATGTGGAATTATAGTGGATTAACTTTAAACCAGTACGGCGTTGCCTCGTCTTAGCTCAAAGA
>JVVZ01000419.1:0-14532 GCA_001062585.1 Neisseria meningitidis | reverse complement strand
GTACTGTCTGCGGCTTCGTCGCCTTGTCCTGATTTAAAGTTAATCCACTATAGAGTCGGCTTCGAGTCAGAAGCGAATAGCAAAAGGTCGTCTGAAAACGCAAAAATGAGGTTTTCAGACGACCTTTTTTAAAGATTGCGCCTTACAAATCAAATTCAGCCACGACCGGCGCATGGTCGCTGGGACGTTCTTGCGCGCGCGCGTCCAAATCGACATAAACGTCTTTCAACACGGCAGACAGGGTGGGGCTGATGAGCTGGTGGTCGATGCGCAGTCCGAGTTTGCGTTGGAACATTGCGCCGCGATAGTCAAACCAAGTATAAAACGCGCCTTCGGGGTGGATTTGGCGCAGGCTGTCGGTCAGGCCCAGATCTAGCAAATTTTTGAACCACTGTCTCTCAATGGATGAGCAGTGGATTTTTTCATGCCATTTTTCGGGGTCGTAGCAGTCGGCATCGGCTGGCGCGATATTGAAGTCGCCGAGCAAGACCAGTTTTTCGTGGCGGGTCATTTCGTCGCGGACAAATTCAGTCAAAGCGGCAAACCATTGTTCTTTATATTGGAATTTCGGGCTGTCGAGGGCTTCGCCGTTGACGCAATAGACATTGATGACGCGCACGCCGTCGACGGTTGCGGCGATGACGCGGCGTTGCGGGTCGTCGGGCAGAGTGGGTAGACCGACGTGTACGTCTTGCGGTTCGCTGCGGCTGATGATGGCGACGCCGTTGTAGGTTTTTTGCCCGCTCCAAACGCTGTGCCAGCCCATCATTTGCAGGGCGGCGGCGGGAAATTTGTCTTGGTCTAGCTTGAGTTCTTGCAAAACAAGGACATCGGGCTGATGGTCGGCAAGCCAGTTTTGCACCTGCGGCAGGCGCACGTTGAGGGAATTGACGTTCCAAGTGGTGATTTTCATGCGGATTCCGTGTGTGAGGGTCGTCTGAAAAGCGTTTCGGGCTTTTCGGGCAAAATAAGGACAAAACAAAAGCGGTTCATGAAAACCGCTTTTGTTGGGTAAACGGGACGCTATTGTAACATTAGGGGATTTCGGCGGCTGCCGGTTTTGAAACAAAAATCCGTTTGAGAAAACAAGGCTCAACAGCCTTTAGGCGGCTTTACGGTTTTCCAAATTGCGCAGCGTATCGAGGATGACGGCGGCTTCTTCGGATACCAGCCGGTATTCGATGATGCGGTGGTAGCGGGTGAAATCGATCAAACCTTCGGAGCGCAGGCGCGCGAGATGGTTGGAAACGGCAGTCGCAGGCTGTCCGAGCGCTTCGGATAATTCGGCAATGCTGCGTTCGCTGTCCATCAGCATGAACAAAATGGTCATGCGGTCGGGGTTGGCGATGAGTTTGAGAAGGGAAGAGAGACGTTTGGTTTCCATAGTGAGGCTTTCTTTATCAATAAGATTGGTTTTTAGGGGCTGAAACGGTAGGGCAAAATGAGTTTGATTCTTTTTGCGTTTATCCGTAAATTCAACCGTTTATATCGGGTAAGTATAAAGCAAGCAGCGTGAAAAAGGAGTATGTCCGTTAAAATTTATCGTAAATAATTGTTGTTTCGCCGGCTTTTGAGACAGTAACCGAATCGGGTGAATATGTTTTTGGAATGTGGATAAAGGTTCTCATTTTATTTTTTTGTTTATAAAAACTAAAGAAACTATTTCTATACAAAGTGTTATCGGCGGTGTCGTATTTGGGAACTGTGTCGGGAGGTTGGAAATATTATTGGGGTCGTCTGAAAACAGAGGCAGGGAAGGGCTGTCGGAGAGTGTGATATTTTGCCGACACTTAAAGGGGGGGCGGATTGATGTCACAGATTATTTTTGTAGCGGGATTGGGTTTTGAAGGTTTGCGCGTCGGTTTTAGATTAATTTATGATGAATGCTTGAGATTGAATAATCAGGAGATTTTTTGGATTTGGAAAGTGAAGGGATGGAAACGGTCAGGCAATGTCAGTCTGAAGAATGACTGATTCAAAAAATGATAAGCGGTGTAAATTTTATACAAATGGTATTTTTTATTGTAAATAATATAAATTGCGTTATAATCATAAAAAATTACATTAGCATTATAAATAAGCTAATACATTATAAAAAATAACATTTTTGCCGTCTGTATGGGGTATGGGGAGTGCTGTTCATGCAGGAGCGGCAGTATTTGCGGGAAAATATCATTTATGGATACCGACTTTCTGTCTTCGGGCGGTCTTGTGCTGACGGGCTGTGCAGCAGCATTTGTGCTGGCAACCTGCCTGTCTAAAAATACGCCTGTCAAACAATTTATCAGCCGTTTCGCCGTCAATGTCCGTGCGGATTGCAGCTTGGACGAATCTGTCTATCATGAGTTTCGCGGCTTGGATATTTATCGGGACGGGCAGCATGAACAGATTGATTATGTTTATGTATCCTGTTTCGGGATTTTCGTGGTTGCCACGCCGAATTATCAGGGCAGGATTTGGGGCGACGACGGCAATGGGATGTGGACGCAGAAGTTTCATAAAAGCAAAACGCTGTTCCCCAACCCTTTGTTGAAAAACCAGCAATACATTCGGATTTTGTCCGAGAAGCTCCACCTGCCGACGCGGGCGTTTTCTTCGGTGGTGGTTTTTCCGGGTAATTGCCAATTTCAAACCATGATGCCGGACAACGTTACGGAAGACTCTGATTTTGCGGAATATATTTCACAATATACAGAAGTCGTGCTGATGCCCGAAGAAGTCAAGCAAATCAGGGAAGTGCTGGAAGGCTATGAATTTGATTTGGTTTTCAACCGGCAGAGGTTTGAATCGCATGTATGAACAGGGTGGGGCGGTTTGGACAGATTGGGCATAATCGGTTTTTATGTATTGCAGATTGCCCACTTTATAAACCTTCCCAAAAAAAACGTCGTCTGAATCGTTTTCAGACGACGTTTTTCTTCAGAGATTTTTAAGGTTCCGAGCGTCCTAAAACCATCGCGTCTCCGTAGCTGAAAAAACGGTATTCATGTTCGACCGCATGGCGGTACACCGCGCGGATGTGTTCCATGCCCGAAAACGCGCTGACGAGCATCAGAAGCGTGGATTTGGGCAGGTGGAAATTGGTAATCAGGCGGTCGATGACGCGGAAGCGGTAGCCCGGCGTGATGAAAATATCGGTGTCGCCCTGTCCCGCTTTCAGACGACCTGTCTCGCGCGCGGCGGATTCGAGGGCGCGCATGGAAGTGGTGCCGACTGCCCAAACTTTGTTTCCACGCGCATGGGCGGCTTCGATGGCGGCGACGGTTTCGGGCGGTACGTCAAACCATTCGCTGTGCATTTTGTGTTCTTCGATTTTGTCCACGCGCACGGGCTGGAACGTTCCCGCGCCGACGTGCAGGGTGACTTCCGCCGTTTCCACGCCTTTGGCTTTCAGACGACCTAAAAGCTCGTCTGTAAAATGCAAACCTGCCGTCGGCGCCGCGACCGCGCCCTGATGTTTGGCATAGACGGTTTGATAGCGCGTGTCGTCATCCGCGCCGGCAGCGCGTTCGATATAGGGCGGCAGCGGCAAATGGCCGTTTTGCTCCAGCAGCTCGTAAACGGTTTGCCCGCCCTCAAAACGTAGGCAGAACAGTTCGTCCGCACGCTCAACCATGACGGCACAAATATCGCCTTCAAAAATCAGCTTCGTGCCGGGTTTGGGCGATTTGGACGAACGGATGTGCGCCAGTGCGGTGTGATTGTCCAAAACGCGCTCTATCAAGGCCTCGATTTTGCCGCCGCTCTCTTTTTGCCCGAACAGCCGCGCTTTCATGACTTTGGTGTTGTTGAACACTAAAACGTCGCCCGCCTCAATATAATCAGGCAAATCGCCGAACACGCGGTCTTGCAGCGGCATATCGGGCAGCGCGACCAAAAGACGGCTACTGCCGCGCACTTCGGGCGGATGCTGGGCAATTAATCGGTCGGGCAGGGTGAAATCGAAATCGGAAATGTCCATAATCTTAATTTTGATGCTTACAAATTTTGTCAGGCGGTCATTATACGCACTTTGGCTTTTTTCAGACGACCTTTTCCCTTCATAAACCAACAAATTAGAATAAACACTCGTTGAAAAAATACGCATTCGGGCGAAATCTCCGAATCTGCCCGTTTTGTTCAAAAACCGCCTTTTTTCGAGATTTTGCTAGACATTTGTCGGCAAGTTCGGGAAAATAGTCAAATTCATTTACAGGGTTTCTGCTCCTGCGAATGCCCTTTATGCAACCCAATACCGTCCGGCTTGCGCCGTTGCCGCAGGCCGGTTGTTTTCTGAAATATCACGCAACAAACACGGCCGCTTCACGACATTTGGGCCGTATCGTAAAGGAACGAAAATGGATTTGCGCAAGTTAAAAAAACTGATTGATTTAGTGGAAGAATCAGGTATCGCCGAAATCGAAGTGACCGAAGGCGAGGAAAAAGTCCGTATTACCCGCGCCACCGCCGCTCCGGCTCCCGTTTATGCCGCGCCCGCCCATGTAGCCGCGCCTGCCCCTGCACCCGCCGCCGCACCTGCTGCCGCAGCAGCCCCCGCTCCTGCAGCCCCAGCCGCCCGCGACCTGTCCAACGCGCAAAAATCGCCTATGGTCGGTACGTTCTACCGCGCGCCCGGCCCGAATGCCGCCGCTTTCGTCGAAGTTGGTCAGCAAGTCAAAGCCGGCGATACATTGTGTATCATCGAAGCGATGAAGTTGATGAACGAAATCGAAGCCGAGAAATCCGGCACGGTTAAAGAAATTCTGGTGGAAAACGGTACGCCTGTGGAATTTGGCGAGCCGCTCTTCATCATCGAATAATTCGTTTTCAGACGACCTTCCGGATTGCAGGAAGGTCGTCTGAAATGCTTTCCAACTCAGGATTTCCACCATGCGCCTGCTGTTAGCCATCTTCCTGCCCTTTGCCGTATTCTTCACCATCGGCCGTCCGATTGCGGGCATCATCTGCCTGGTTCTCCAATTCACCTTAATCGGCTGGATTCCTGCCGCCATGTGGGCGGTGTACGCGTTAAGTCAATACAAGACCGATGAAAAAATCCGCAATGCGTTGGGCAAAAGGTAACAAGCAGGTCGTCTGAAACCACAGGAAAGGTCATCATGCTGAAAAAAGTATTAATCGCCAACCGAGGCGAAATCGCGCTGCGCGTCCTGCGTGCCTGCCGTGAAATGGGTATCGCCACCGTCGCCGTGCATTCCGAAGCCGACAAAGACAGTCTGCACGTCAAACTTGCCGACGAATCCGTGTGCATCGGCCCTGCCGCTTCCGCACAAAGCTATCTCAATATTCCCGCCATCATTGCCGCCGCAGAAGTTACCGGCGCGGATGCCATCCACCCGGGCTACGGCTTCCTTGCCGAAAATGCCAATTTTGCCGAACAAGTCGAACAATCCGGCTTCATCTTCATCGGCCCACGCGCCGAAACCATCCGCCTGATGGGCGACAAAGTTTCCGCGAAACACGCGATGATTGAAGCGGGCGTACCTTGCGTTCCCGGTTCGGACGGCGCCCTGTCCGACGATCCCGCCGAAATCCTCAAAACCGCCGATAAAGTCGGTTATCCCGTGATTATCAAAGCATCGGGCGGCGGCGGCGGACGCGGTATGCGCGTGGTCGAGAAAAAAGAAGACCTCATCAAATCCGTCGAAATGACCAAAGCCGAAGCAGGCGCGGCGTTCGGCAACCCGATGGTCTATATGGAACGCTACCTGCAACGCCCGCGCCACGTCGAAATCCAAGTGCTCGCCGACGAACACGGCAACGCCATCTACCTTGCCGAGCGCGATTGCTCCATGCAGCGCCGCCACCAAAAAGTCATCGAAGAAGCCCCCGCGCCCTTCATCGACGAAAAAGCCCGCGAAAAAATCGGCAAAGCCTGTACCGACGCCTGCAAACGCATCGGCTACCGTGGCGCAGGTACGTTTGAATTCCTGTATGAAAACGGCGAATTCTTCTTTATCGAAATGAACACCCGCGTCCAAGTCGAACACCCCGTTACCGAGCTGATTACCGGCGTAGACATCGTACAGGAACAAATCCGCATTGCCGGCGGCCTGCCTTTGCAATACAGGCAAAAAGACATCCACATCGAAGGCCATGCTTTCGAGTGCCGAATCAATGCCGAAGACCCGTACAACTTCATCCCCAGCCCCGGCCTGATTGAAAGCTGCCATCTGCCCGGCGGCTTCGGCATCCGCGTGGACAGCCATATTTACCAAGGCTACCGCATCCCGCCGTACTACGACAGCCTGATCGGTAAAGTCTGCGTCATCGGCAAAACCCGCGAGCAGGCAATGGCAAAAATGCGCGTCGCCCTCGCCGAGCTTGCCGTGACCGGCATCAAAACCAATACCCCGCTGCACCGCGATTTGTTCAGCGACCCCGGTTTTGAAAAAGGCGGCGTCAGCATCCACTATCTGGAACACTGGCTGGAAGAACGCAAAGCCAAACAGGACAAATAAAACCGTCCCGCTTGGATAGTCGAAGGTCGTCTGAAAAACCATATGGCTTTCAGACGACCTTTTTTCAGACAGGTTGAAACCTGACTTCGGGTGTACTCAGAGATTGCCGACAAGCCTATAATTATGACTGAGTAAGCCTATCAGCCGCCATTTCACGCAAGAAAAAAACGTGTTCAGGCAGAAAAACGATTCAATCCGAAGCAAGTAGCCCGCTGTTACGCCCATAGTCCAAATATGCCGCAAACGATCAAAATCGCCTATTCGACCGCCATTTCCTAATTTCAGACGACCCCACCGAGAAAGCCCATCATGTCCTATCAACAAATCACCATCAACGTCAACGACGCCGTCGCCGAACGTCTCGCCGACGCCCTGATGGAACACGGCGCACTCTCCGCCGCCATCGAAGATGCCTACGCAGGCACCGAAAACGAACAAGCCATCTTCGGCGAACCCGGCATGCCGACCGAACAAATCTGGCAGCAAAGCAAAGTCATCGCCTTGTTCGGCGAAAATGACGATGCCGCAGCCATGATTCAAGCCGCCAGCCAAGCATGCGGATTGAAAGACTTGGCATACACCAGCGAAATCCTCGCCGACCAAGACTGGGTGCGCCTGACACAAGCACAGTTCGACCCCATCCAAATTTCTGAGCGCCTGTGGATTACCCCCTCTTGGCACGAAGCGCCCAACAGCAACGCCGTCAACCTCCAGCTCGACCCCGGCCTTGCCTTCGGTACCGGCAGCCATCCGACCACCCGTCTCTGCCTCAAGTGGCTGGACACACAACTCAAAGGCGGCGAAAGCGTCCTCGACTACGGCTGCGGCTCAGGCATCCTGACCATCGCCGCCCTCAAGCTCGGCGCAGGTTCTGCCGTCGGCGTCGATATTGACGAACAAGCCATCCGCGCCAGCAAGGACAACGCCGCACAAAACAACGTCGATGCACAGTTCTACCTGCCCGACGGTTTGCCGCAAGGACAATTCGACATCGTCGTCGCCAACATTCTCGCCAACCCCCTTCGCATGCTCGGCGAAATGCTCGCCGCCCGCACCAAACAAGGCGGCCGCATCGTGTTGTCCGGTCTGCTGGACGAGCAAGTCGAAGAACTCAGCGGCATTTACCACCAATGGTTCAACATCGAACCCGCCGAAATCGACGAAGGCTGGGCAAGGCTCAGCGGCGTCAAACGCTGATAACGATACGCTCAAACAAAAGGTCGTCTGAAAACCGCTTCAGGTTTCAGACGACCTTTTTCATGCCAATCCTGCATTAATAATTGGTCGAGCAAAACTGCTCACGTTTGTCCGCATCGGCGGCATAACACGTCAAGCCCATGCCCGCCGCGTTGCTGTTGCTCGCCTTAGCTCCCGGTTTTTTGTTCACCAAAACCTTGCCGTTTTTCCCGATTTCGACGGTTACGCCTTTACCGTTTTTCAGCTTCCATTTCAACACCTGCGCATCGGCATTCTGACACTTGTTGACCGAACAGCCGCCTTCAGTCGCGACATTACCGTTTTTATAAATCACACACTGCTGCTGGCTGTCGGTGCAGGCCGCATAGGCAGCAACGGAAAAACAGGAAATCAGTGCGGCAAACAAAACAGGTTTCATGGTTTGGACTCCTTGGATGGTGATGATGGGTTTGCAATATCTCAAACTATACGCCTGTTTATATCGGCAAGTCATCGGATATGACGGCTGGTTGCAATAGCATTGCCATTAAAGCATAATGTCATAATCGACACTGTTGTATGATAAAAGGAATAATAAATGAAGAAGTTGTTTTTGGCTGCCCTTGTTTCCGTCACATTGGCAGGCTGTTTCGGTAATAATTTCAGTTGGACCAACGCCCGGCAAATCAGGCAGGGCATGAGTGAAAGAGAAGTGATTGCATTGATGGGCAAACCGACCAGAATTCAACCCTCTCCGATAGGGCTGGTCTATATATGGGGACACCTCAATGCCGTCACCGGCTCCGTCAAGACGACATCAGTCATTGTTAATGATGGCATTGTGGCTGCCGATCCTATCATTCTGGGTGATCGCAGCCTACCGCTCAATATTTATTGATGGTCTAAAAAATAACGATATGAACCGCCTGTTTGGGGCGGTTTTTGCATTTTCAGGTCGTCTGAATTGGCGTTTCTCTTTGGCAGAAGGGTTTGAACTTTGGGCATGTTCATCAAATGAATAGGTGGATTCGATTTAAAAAAAGAGCCGCAAATCATTTTGCAGCTCTTTTTAATACCCGCCTTACCGCTTCAACTTCGCAAACGCATCCGCCATCGCCGAATTGGTCGGGGCGCGGTCGTTGCGTTGGGGTTTGCGGTCGCGGCGTTCCTGATGTCGGGTTTCAGACGACCTGTTGCCTTTGGTTGCGCCGCCCGGTTCGTCATCCAAGCGCATGGTCAGCGCGATGCGTTTTCTGGCGGCATCGACTTCCAGCACTTTCACTTTCACCACGTCGCCGGCTTTCACCACGTCGCGCGGGTCTTGGACGAACTTATTGGACAGGGCGGAGATGTGCACCAAGCCGTCCTGATGGACGCCGATGTCCACGAACGCGCCGAAGTTGGCGACGTTGGAGACTACGCCTTCGAGTATCATGCCGACTTGCAAGTCGCTGATTTCGTGGATGCCTTCGGCGAATGAGGCCGTCTGAAACTCGCCGCGAGGGTCGCGTCCGGGTTTTTCCAGCTCGGACAGGATGTCCAGAATGGTCGGCAGGCCGAAGCGTTCGTCAGTGAAGTCGGATGCTTTGATTTGCTTCACGCGATCGCGGTTGCCGATGAGTTCGGCGGCGGTAATGCCTTGTTGCGCCAGCATTTTGGCGACGACGGGATAGGCTTCGGGGTGGACGGCGCTCGCGTCCAGCGGCTCTTTGCCGCCGTTAATCCGCAAAAAGCCTGCCGCCTGCTCGAAGGTTTTTTCGCCCAAACGCGGCACTTTCAGCAGTTTTTTGCGGCTGTCGAACGCGCCGTTTTCATCGCGGTAGGCAACGATGTTTTGGGCAAGGGTTTGATTCAAACCGGAAATCCGCGCCAAGAGCGGGGCGGAGGCGGTGTTCACGTCCACGCCGACGGCGTTCACGCAGTCTTCGACCACCGCGTCCAGCGATTTGGCGAGCTGGCTTTGGTTCACGTCGTGCTGATACTGCCCCACGCCGATGGATTTGGGGTCGATTTTGACCAACTCGGCAAGCGGGTCTTGCAGCCTGCGGGCGATAGACACTGCGCCGCGCAGGGAAACGTCCAAGTCGGGAAACTCGCGCGCCGCCAGTTCGGACGCGGAATAAATCGACGCGCCGGCTTCGGACACGACGATTTTGTGCAGCCCCATTTCCGGCATTCCGCGCACCAGTTCGCCCGCGATTTTGTCGGTTTCGCGGCTGGCGGTGCCGTTGCCGATGGCGATGAGCTTCACGCCGTGTTGTTTAATCAGGCGCGACAGCGTTGCCAACATATTGTTTTCTTGATGCAAATAGACGATGACCGTATCCAGCAGCTTGCCTGTGTCGTCCACCACGGCGCATTTCACGCCGTTACGGTAGCCTGGGTCGAGCCCCAGCGTGGTCAGCCGTCCGGCGGGCGCGGCGAGCAGTAAGTCTTTGAGATTGCGGGCGAACACGGTAATCGCGTCGGTATCGGCGGCTTCTTTCAGACGACCTAAGGCTTCGAGTTCCAGCGACAAAAAGATTTTCGCGCGCCAAGTCAGGCGCACGGTGTCGCGCAGCCATTTGTGGCCGTCTGAAACCTTGAAACGGCGGGCGATGATTTGCTCGTATTCGCTTTGCTGGGTAATCGGCGTGTCGTCGGGCTGGTATTTGAGCGCGATGTTCAACACGCCTTCGTTGCGGCCGCGCAAAACCGCCAGCGCGCGGTGGCTGGGCATGGCGCGGACGGGTTCGCGGTGGTCGAAATAATCGCTGAATTTTTCGCCTTCGGTTTCTTTGCCTTCAACGACTTGCGCGTGGATTTCGGCTTCGTTCCACAGCTTGTCGCGCAGCGTGCCGATGAGTTCCGCGTCTTCGGCAAACTGCTCCATCAGAATCGCGCGTGCGCCGTCCAGCGCGGCTTTGGCGTCGGGGACGTTTTCGTTCAGGTAGCCTTGCGCGGCGGCTTCCACGTCCTGCGGCTGTTCGGCAAGCAACACGTCCGCCAGCGGCTGCAAACCGTGTTCGCGCGCGATTTGCGCTTTGGTGCGGCGTTTGGGTTTGTAGGGCAGATACAGGTCTTCCAGCGCGGTTTTGTTGTCGGCGGCTTCGATTTGCGCCCTGAGGTCGTCTGAAAGTTTGCCTTGCTCTTCAATGCTTTTTAACACAACGGCTTTGCGTTCTTCCAACTCGCGCAGGTATTGCAGCCGTTCGGCAAGCTGGCGCAACTGCGTATCGTCCAGCCCACCCGTGGCTTCCTTGCGGTAACGGGCGATAAACGGCACGGTCGCGCCGTCGTCCAAAAGCTCGATAGCGGCGGTGATTTGGGCGGCGGTGGCGGAGAGTTCTTGGGAGAGGATTTGGGTGATGTTCATGGGGGTCCTTGTGTGAAGGGTGCAGACTGCCTGAATCTGATTATTGGCGATAGTTATTCAGGTTGTATGTATAGAAAAGGTCGTCTGAAACCCGCTATTATAGAGGATTAACATTGTTGGCGGGTTGGTGCTTAAGATTTTGGCAGCCCCCGCCATACTTGTTTTCAGACGACCTTTGGGTGACTAAGGTTGAACGGATGGTGCTGTTGTTGCTTGGACTTTTTTTGCACCGAATGTGCCTGCCGAGTGTTCATGATCGTAGTAAACACCAGCAATTTCGGCGGCGGCAGGTCCGTAGAAACCGCCTTTGACTTCCAACATGTCTGGGGAGAAGGGGGTGGAACTGTTGTCGGTCGCGAAAGTGTTTCCCGTGATTTTGGCAGTAAATTCGCCGCCGATATCTCCTTTGAGCGTTTTTTCGCCGAAATCTGCCCAAAATTTATGCCCGCTTCCTTCATATACGGCAGAACCGCTCAAGGGCATATCTGTCGTGGCGTATCCTTGGACGAAATGCAGGTGTTTGTGTTCGGCGGGATCCCATCCGCTTTCTCTTAATTGCATTTCCAGATTATGGCAGTCTTCATCGCCGGATTCGCAGCCTTTTGCTGTCGGATAGTAATATTCGCCATGTATGGCGTATTTCAAATCTGTCATCACGGTTTTGCGGATGACTTGACCGTATTCATTGCTATTGGTTGTTTCTATTTCCCCGCCAAGCACTGCGTTGTCAGGAAATAATTTGATTTTTTCGCCATCAACAACCAAGGTGTATAGGTTATCGCTTTTTCCAATCTCTCTAGGGCCGGTGCCATAGTAATCTCTATAGGGAGGAACTTCATAGGTGCGCGGTTCATCGTATTCGACGGCAATGCTGCTGATTTCTTTGCTGATGTTTTCTGTTGGTTGGGTGGGAGTGGCAGGGGGGATGACAACGGGCGGCGTAATGGATTTGTCTTCCGGTTGAGGCTGGGTTTCTGCTGTGTTGTTTTCTTTGTTTTCAGACGACGTGTTTTGGGGTGGTTCGGCGGAATTGTTATCAGTCGTTGTATTGTCTGATTGCTCGGCAGGTTTGCTTTCTGCGGGTTTGCTTCCGTTTTCGGGTACGGTCGGGGTTGGGTTTGTTGAGGGCGTTTGTCCGCTGCTGCCGCAAGCTGATAAAGCCAAGGCAATGATTAGGGCGGGGCATACGCGTGTGAACAATGAATTCATTATTGTCTCCTATTAAGATGGTTTCCGCATGTAAGAAAAGTTGCGGGAATGATTATATCTTTTCAATATTATTTTGCTAAGTGGGTAGGTCGCGGGATAACTTGTGATGAAGGCGCACAAGATGCCTCCAAGGTCGTCTGAACGTCCTTTCAGACGACCCCTTCCTACATTTTCAGCTAAAATACGCGCCATTAAAGGACAAAGCCATGATGACGCCCGAAACCCAGAAACAGCTCAAAATCACCGACGTTTCCGCCAAGAAGCTCGACAAACTCAACCTCAACACCGCATGGGATTTGGTTTTGCATCTGCCGCTGCGTTACGAGGACGAGACGCACATCATGCCGATTAAAGACGCGCCGCTCGGCGTGCCGTGTCAGGTCGAGGGCGAGGTCATCCATCAGGAAGTCACGTTCAAACCGCGCAAGCAGCTGATTGTCCAAATCGCCGACGATTCTGGCAGCGTCCTTTTTCTGCGTTTCATCCACTTTTATGCCAGTAATCAGAAACAGATGGCGGTCGGCAAACGCATCCGCGCCGTGGGCGAAATCAAACACGGGTTTCACGGCGACGAGATGATTCATCCCAAAATCCGCGATGCCGAGGGCAGCGGTTTGGCGGAAAGCCTCACGCCTGTCTATCCGACCGTAAACGGCTTGAACCAACCCACTTTGCGCCGCATCATTCAGACGGCGTTGGACGTTACGCCGCTGCACGACACGCTGCCCGATGCCTTATTGGGTCGTCTGAAACTGCCGCACCTCGCCGAAAGCTTGCGCCTTTTGCATTCGCCGCCGCCGAGTTTCACCATCCACCAGCTTTCCGACGGCGCGCTGCCCGCATGGCAGCGGCTCAAATTCGACGAACTTTTGGCGCAACAGCTTTCCATGCGGCTGGCGCGGCAGAAGCGTGTCAGCGGCACGGCGGCGGCATTGGGTGGCGACGGTACGCTGACCCAAGCCCTGCGCCACGCTTTGCCGTTTGCCCTGACCGATGCCCAAGAAAGAGTCGTGTCCGAAATCCGCCGCGATATGGCGCAAACCCACCCGATGCACCGCCTGCTGCAAGGCGATGTCGGCAGCGGCAAAACCATCGTCGCCGCCTTGTCCGCGCTGACCGCCATCGAATCCGGCGCGCAGGCGGCCGTGATGGCGCCGACCGAAATCCTTGCCGAACAGCATTTCATCAAGTTCAAACAATGGCTTGAGCCGTTGGGTCTCGAAGTCGTCTGGCTTTCCGGCAGCCAGCGCAAAAAAGCCAAAGACGAAGCCAAAGCCAAACTCGCCGACGGTACCGTCAAAATCGCCGTCGGCACACACGCCTTGTTTTCAGACGACGTCGAGTTCCAAAATCTCGGCTTGGTGATTGTGGACGAACAACACCGCTTCGGCGTCGCCCAACGCCTCGCCCTCAAAAACAAAGGGCGCGACGTCCACCAGCTGATGATGTCCGCCACCCCCATCCCGCGCACGCTCGCCATGAGTTTCTTCGCCGACTTGGACGTGTCCGTCATCGACGAATTGCCGCCCGGGCGCACCCCGATTAAAACCCGCCTCGTCAACAACGTCCGCCGCGCCGAAGTCGAAGGCTTCGTCCTCAACATCTGCCGCAAAGGGCAGCAGGCATACTGGGTCTGCCCGCTGATTGAAGAAAGCGAAACCCTGCAACTGCAAACCGCCACCGAAACCCTCGAGCAGCTTCAGGCAGCCTTGCCCGAACTCAACATCGGCTTGGTACACGGGCGCATGAAAGCCGCCGAAAAAGCCGAAGTCATGGCTCAGTTTGCCGCAGGCCGTCTGAACGTCTTGGTCGCCACCACCGTTATCGAAGTCGGCGTAGATGTGCCCAATGCCGCCCTGATGGTGATCGAACACGCCGAGCGCATGGGCTTGGCGCAGCTGCATCAATTACGCGGACGGGTAGGGCGCGGCGCGGCGGAAAGCGTGTGTGTCCTCCTGTTTGCCGAACCCTTGAGCGAACTCGCCAAAGCGCGGCTGAAAGTCATCTACGAACACACCGATGGCTTCGAAATCGCCCGCCAAGACCTCAACATCCGCGGCCCCGGCGAATTTCTCGGCGCGCGACAAAGCGGCGTCCCCATGCTGCGCTTCGCCAACCTCGAAGAAGACCTGCATCTCTTGGAACAGGCGCGCGAAATCGCCCCCTTGCTGATTGAACAAAACCCCGAAATCGTCGAAGCGCATCTGGCAAGGTGGCTTGCCAGCAGGGAAGGATATTTGGGCGTGTGAGGTTGTCTGAAAAGGCTTCGCCTGCGGATAGAGTGGATTAACTTTAAACCAGGACGGCGTTATCTCGCCTTAGCTCAAAGAGAAC